>NZ_JAJQRC010000007.1:0-105618 GCF_046533115.1 Treponema sp. TIM-1 | reverse complement strand
TATACAAATAAAAACTCACCACTCCTGTTTTTTGGGATTTGGGTGGGGGGGGGGGGGGGGGGGGGGGGGATAAAAAATTTAAAATGATTAATGGGGAACAGCAGGGAAAAGGAACTGGGTGATGGATAATATAGATCATGACTTTCTCATACAACTTGCCGTTTATTTCCGTAACGGCACCGAAGGGTCGGATGGAAGGCCTACCTTCATCTGTTGTTGCCACATAAAAAACGTTATTATCCTTTAAAAAATTCAACACTTCTTCCATTCAGCTTTCCTTAATAGACTTGTTCAAAAACCCGATCGGTTGTCTCTCAAATCTTGCAATTTTCAACCCACGAACCTTCAATTTGTAGACTGCAAAACTATAGTATTTTGGAAAAAATTGTTTGGAAATTGAAGCTTCCGAACAACTCTGCCAAAAAATCTATAATAACCAGCAACTCATAGCCATCAAGAAAAATTTGCCTTGTCTTATTTCTCCCATCCTGTTTTACCGGTAAGGAAAGGGAACATGGCCAGAAGACGGTTAATTAATCCGTAATCAATACGGAAAACTTCAACCACCAGTGCTCCCCGGACATAATCCCTTGCTGCCGGCCCGGCTATATTATTTTCCATCATGCAATAACTGATGATAAGGCCATATTCAGGGTCTACTACCGGATACCGGCGGTTTTCTTGAAGAACGTCCCATCTGAAAGTTTTATTGTGCTTAAAATCACCCCTGAAGGAATGGAGCTGGTTGGTTGTCCGGTAACCCTCTTCATAACGCTGGGCATCGGGATGTACAGGTAGTTGATCAATTGGTCTAAGACCAGAAGCGCAGTCCCAATAATTGTCAATCAGGGCAATCATTTCTTCTTTTGTACTACGGGCATCGGGATGCACATACCAGGAAAAATTGGGGTCCGGTAGAACAATATCTTTCTTCGGTACGGGAAAAAGGCGCAGATCACGGTCGTTGCAGAGCTCTTCAATTTCAGTAATTAGACCCTGTTCCAATTTGATGCGGATAGTTACCGTACACCAGAAAGCATAAAGGTTCATGTCTATCTGACGGGGTACACCAAAATCCGACTGCACATTGGTAAAGACCCCATAAAAAACTGCCTGTTCTGAATCGGGATCCGCAAAGGTCTGCCGTTCTTTTACCCGGAGCGTATTACGCCAAAGGGGGGATTCCCCAATTTTACTCGACTCGCCGTTATGGGTCATCTTTAGCCTGGGACTCACTGGAACTTTTTCCGGGGTCTTGTCAATAATGGCTTCAAGATAAGTATCTACAGCCAATAAGATATCCCTTCGTTTCAATTCACGTTCAGTCATAATCCTCACCTTTAATTCATTCTAAAGGGCATAGCCCTTGACCGCTTTGCAATGAAATATACTCATTTTCCATATTCACTACAACTGTCTTAGGATACTATGTATCAGTTAGAAAGCAATGAAGAATTGAGACAAAAAACAGATTTATATGTCTATTTAGTTGCTGTTACTTCCGCCACCGGCAGGGGTTTTCAGGGCCTTGTCCTGCCTGAATTGCATATTCCGGTATTGGGACATGGAGATCCCTACGTACTTCTTGAAGAGCTTGTACAGGGTTCGGGAACACGAAAAACCTGTAAGTTCGGATATCTTTTCTATCGAATAATCGGTAAGGCAAAGATACCTTTTGGCATATTCTATGCGCAGCAGATTCAGGTTTCTCATGACAGAGGTATTAAATATCTTCATGTATGCCCGGTTAACGTGGCGGGAAGAATAATTAAGGTGTTTTGCTGCATCTTCCAGGGTGATGGGTTCGGTAAAATGGGCATGGAGATACTTGCTGGCCGCAATTCCCAGATTCAGCATGCCTGCCAGATTTTGATCCGTGACTCTGATCCTGACGGTATGGCGGAGGGCCCTGATCAAAAAATCATACATTTTAAAAACAATGGAACTGTTCCAGGCCAGCTGTTTGCGATCCAATTCGTTTTGAATGACGTCCAATATCTCATGACCGTCAAAGGGGACCTCGGAATGGATGAATAGCCGTTTGTCTATCCTTTCTATCGCCTGCCGCAGATCTTCCCATTCGTGGATACCCTCCGGCCCCCGGTAGGTTTGGGTAATGACAGGAAACAGATCCCATATTAAAACAAAATAACGGAAGTTACAGTCCGGCTCGAACAGCACCTGGTGTTCAACATTCTTGGCAATGAACAGCAGTTCGTGCTTTTTGAGTTTTATTATTTCATCCTTTATCTTAATCTGGATGTATTTCTCCAGCGTGAAGTAGATTTCGTAGAAAGGGTGCTGATGGGCGAATTCCGCCGTCATATTATCAAGTTTATCCGCATATGCCAGGGTGAATTCGTATGTATCGAATCGAATGCTGGTTATATGATCATAAATAAAGCTTTTGGGATTATTCTGACTCATAATGGGGCCATTATAGCATCCCTCTGGAAATAAGAACATACCCCGACAACAAAAATTCGATCCGGAAGTGCCGCATTTGCGATATTTCGCGTTTTATACGTTTTTCAACGGTTTCCTACAGTATCGTTGAAAAACCACCGTCAACGTTGATATTCCAGCCGTTGATATAATCCGAAGCTTTGCTGGCCAGAAAAACCGCGGTTCCCATGAGGGAATCAAGATTACCCCACTTCCCTCCCGGGAGCCTGCTTGATATTTTTTCAAAGAGCGGCCTGTTTTCCTGGACCGCCTTGTTGACATCGGTGGCGAAAAAGCCCGGACAGATGGCATTGGTCTGGATATTGTATTTACCCAATTCATTGGCAAAATCCCTGGTAATGCCGATGACGCCGTGTTTGCTGATGACATAGGGAGGGCACCGGCCGTCCGCGGTATAAGACAGGGCCGAGCCGATATTGATGATCTTGCCATGTCCCTGCTTGATCATCACCTTGCTGACCTCATGGCCAAGGTAATAAACAACGTTGAGGTTCAGGTTGATTACTTTTTCATAGGCTTCATCGGGATAATCGACAAAGTCATCGAAAATGCCTATTCCGGCGTTGTTCACCAGGATATCTATTTTGCCGTATTCTTTAAGGCAGGTTTCTACCACGTCCTTCCGATACTGCCTGTCGGTCAAATCACCCTTCAGAAAAACCACCCGCCGTCCTTCTGTTTCCACAGCCTCGCGGACTTCGGCTATTTCGTCAATAAAGTGGGGAATAAACAGATCGGCCCCGGCCTTGGCAAAGGCTATGGAGTAGGACATACCCAGATTGGTATTGCCTCCGGTAACAATCGCCGTCTTCCCCTTCAAGGAAAAGTAATCCATTGAAAACAGTTTGATATTCTCGTCCATTATTTACCCCTTAAAATTGATGAAGCCCTGGCTGCAATTCCTTCGGGATCCATGCCGTAGTATTTATATACCTCATCAGGATCGCCCAGAACCGCGAATTCATCCGGCAGACCGATCCGGGCGAATTTTCCACCGAAACCGTTTTCACATAGGTATTCTGCGGCGGCACTACCCAAACCCCCGTTTATGGAAGCCTCTTCGACCGTTATTACACAACCGGTTTCCCCGGCGCATTTTGCGATTGCATCGGTATCCAGCGGTTTCAGGGTATGCATATCGATAACCCGGGCGTCAATGCCGTGTTTCTCTTTGAGAATTTTTGCGCCCATCAGGGACCAGTAAACACAGGAACCGCAGCTGATAATGGACAGATCTTTTCCGCTTTTAATCTCTATGGCTTTGCCGAGAATAAAATCATAATCGGTATCCGCGTAGACTTTGGGGGACCCGCCCCGATCAATACGGATTACCATGGGCCCCTTGTAATTCATGGAATGGCGGATGACTTTCCTGCATTGATCCGCGTCGGCAGGAATCACAACGGCAAGATTCGGGATGGCCCGGTATAGGGCAAGATCCGCGATGCAATTGTGAGTCGGCCCGCCGGCAGCCGTAACACCCGCATGGGTTCCGATCAGCCGTACCGGTACGTCGTTATAGGCGATATCGGTGTGAATCTGATCCGCCGAACGCAGTGAAAGGAAGGGGCCGAACAACTGGGCGAAAACCGTCAAACCGCTCAGGGCAAGGCCCGCGGAAGCGCCTACCTGGTTTGGTTCGGCAATGCCGAAATTGAAACACCGTTCGGGATATTTCGCTACGAACTGTCCGGCAGTGGTAGAAGGCGCGACATTATCCGAATAGGTGAAGGCAAATACCATTCCTTCATCGGCCAGGGCCATCATCTCTTCGCCATACGCTTCTTTTGCGTTGCTGAGCATCTGATCAAAATCGAAGGTTGTCGTAACCGGCATTTATCTGACTCTCCTGTTCTTTTCTACCGAAGCAAGGGCGATATCAAGCTGCTCTTTAGCGATACCACCACCGTGCCATTTGGCGACATTTTCCATAAAATCAACGCCTTTTCCTTTGGTGGTGTTGGCGATGATTGCCACCGGTTTCCGCCTGGAAAGAGGGTCCGCCGGCGGCAGGCTTTGAAACGCTTCGCACACTTCATACATGTCGTTTCCGTCGATTTCAAGGACTTTCCAGCCGAAGGCTTCCAGTTTTTTGTCCAGGGGATCGATATTCATCACATCCCTGGTAAACCCAGTCATCTGAAGCCCATTCTTGTCGATGATCGCTGTCAGATTCCCCAACTGGTGATGTCCGCCAGCCATAAAAGCTTCCCAGTTGGTGCCTTCATTCAACTCGCCATCACCGACGATTACAAAGGTACGCCAGAATTTTTTCTGCATTCTGGCGCCAAGGGCCAATCCTACCGCTATGGGAAGGCCGTGACCGAGGGATCCCGCGCTTGCCTCTATAGCGTCAACGTATTTCCTGTTGCTGTGCATGCCGAATCGGGAAGTATCCAAGGTTTCAAAATGTTCCACGATGTAATCCATCGTAAACATGCCCAGATCGGCAAAGATGGTATACAGGGTCTCGGAACAATGCCCTTTGCTCAACACCAGACGATCCCTCTCCGGCCATTTCGGATTTTCAGGATCGTAAGCAAGATATTTATAATAGAGGGCGACGGCCACTTCGACGATTGACAGCTCCCCGCCCAGATGTCCCATACCGATACGATATATTAAATTCAGCAGATCCTTACGGATCTTTAGACATTTTTCCTCCAGTTCTTTTACCGTATCAAGATCAATATTATACGTATACATGCGCCTACTCCCTTATTTATCTTTCAGATCATCGTTACAGCAAAGCAATACTTTGGGGTATTTTCCGCCGAGATGCTGACGAAATGCGTCTTCCACATCATCAAGGCGGTAAACGCATTGGGTAAAATCTTCCAGCCTGTATTTACCTATCAACTGGAGTGCCCGGGGGAAGGTATACGGCGAAATATACGTTCCAGTTATGGTCAGCTCTTTTTTATAGCAGTATTTTGAGAGGTTAAGGGGCATCTCAAAAGAATTGGGATACATTGCGCTGTAGAGCAATGTGCCGCCAAGGGCCGTTATCTCTGGAAGGATTCCGGCTGCCTTTACCGAACCGGAACAGTCCACGACAATGTCGTAGCCCAGCCCGCCGGTCAATTTCAGGGCGGCCTGCGACACATCACCAGAAGCCGGATCGATCACACTATCTGCGCCCAATTTTTCCGCAAGCCTGCGGCGGCCCTCTATGGGTTCGATCAGTGTGATCTGCGAAGCACCTGCCATTCTGAAGCCCTGAAGCGACAGAAGGCCGATTGGTCCGCCGCCGCATATCGCGACTCTGGCGCCGAAACGGGGCGCCGCCTTATCAACAATACGCACCGCTACGGAGACCGGTTCCAGCAGGCATCCTTCTTTCAGCGATACCCCGTCGGGCAGTTTATAGACCTGACTTTCATGCCAAGTAATAAATTCGGACATGCCCGGCTGATTTGATTCGTCGGCATGGATGCAGAACTGCTGCTGTCCGTTCTGACAATAGTAACAGGTCCCGCAAAATTTGAGAAAATTACCGGCAACCCTGTCGCCGATTTTCAGCTTTTTTTTGACTGCCTTGGAACCTGTTTCTACAATAACGCCGCTTACCTCATGACCAAGTCCAAAGGGCACATCCCATCCGAAAATATTATCTTGCGCAAGATGAGGATCGGAACCGCAGATCGAACAATAAGCAACTTTGATCTTAATGTCTTCCGGCCCTGGAGCTTTGACGGGAATATCAACGACCTTAAGCCGCCCGGCTTCCGGCACAGACGGATTGTGAAGGGGTCCTATTTTTATTACTTGAACTGATTTCATTTCCCCATCCTTATTTTACAGGAAATCTAAAATTGCTTTTTCCATATACGATATTTTGAAAAAGCCTCATATATATACCTATAATTAGCTCATACTATTTGATACAAAACAATCAACAAACAAGACACGAAATGAATTTTTTTGTCTTTTTGATTCGTATTGAGAGTTTCATACCCCACCCTTGATACTGCGCAAGCAGCTGTTTTGTCGCAGGTATAAAGGCATGAAACCCGAATATGAAAAATTGAAAAAGGAGTTAGAACAAAAATTGTTAAAAAGATTGAATACTGAAGGAGAGAGATGATGAAATATCATTTTAAGATACACAAAGAGAAAAAAGGATTTTGGTCTGAATGCATGGCATTAGACGGTTGTATTACTCAAGCGGATAATCGGAGGAATTATATAAAAATTGTGAGCAAGTACTGAATTTATTTCTTGAGGAACCATTTATAGGAGCCTGTCAATAGTTTTGTGTAAATAAATCAGGGCCTGTCATATTTTGCTTGAATATTCCAGCTGATGCATTGAATCATCAAAAATGGCCTAAATCGCCGGGACACCTGGTACCAAGCCGATCCGGCCGCTTATACGGCCGGATACACCCAAATGCCTGATTGAAAGGTGAAATTTCCGGGGCAGCGGCAAATATCCTTGACTTTTGGATGGCAGTCCCCTAAAGTAAATAAAGGAGTATACAAAATGATAAAAGATTCTCTGGCGAAAGCATTAAGTGATCAGTTTAATGCGGAATATTATTCCGCCTATCTCTATCTTTCCATGTCGGCCTATGCTGACCGGCTGGGATATAAGGGTATAGCGAATTGGTTCGCGGTACAGGCCAAAGAGGAGCTGGCCCACGGTACCCATATCTACCGGTATCTGCTTGAACGGGGGGTCGCCCCCTCTTTTCAGGATGTCAAGGCCCCCCAGGCTGCTTATGAGAGCCTCCAGGCGGTTTTCGAGAAAGTTCTTGCCCATGAACGGCAGGTAACGGGGATGATAAACCGGATAGCCTCTCTGGCCTTAGACGAAAAGGACCATGCCGCCTATGATTTTATCCGGTGGTATGTGGACGAGCAGGTCGAGGAGGAGTCGGAGGCGGAAGATCTGGTCCTGAAATTCAGCCGTATCGGCGACAATCCGGGACTGCTCTACCAGATTGACGCCCAGCTTGCCGCAAGGCGGTTTACCGATCCCTTTTAATAAAACTTAAAAATCCACCGCCTTTGGCGGTGGTTGTTTGCTTTTGGCATAGAGTTTTTCATTTGTAACTTACTGAACACGGGAATTCGTCTTACGGTAGACCGGAATTCCGCAAAAGCGGTGATGATACCGGGCAAATTTACGCTGTCAAAAATCGCAGTATCCAGTATCCCCTTGTCGACCCGGCCCTCCTGTGGTAAGGTTGGGTCATGGAACGGCCCCTTATTGGCGTAGTGCCCCTGTGGGACGAAGAAAAAGATAGCCTCTGGATGCTGCCCGGCTACTTGGAGGGTATCCTCCGGGCAGGGGGATTGCCCCTCATGCTGCCCCTGACCACCGACACGGGGGCCCTGCGGCAGGCCGCTGGTTTATGCGCCGGGTTCCTCTTTACCGGGGGGCAGGACCTTTTCCCCGGTCTCTACGGGGCTGAAGTTTTGCCGGTCTGCGGCCCGGTCTGCGAGGAACGGGACGCCATGGAAAGGACCCTGTTCTCCATTGCCGTATGGGAACAGAACAAAAGCGCCTTTGGCATCTGCCGGGGTATACAGTTGTTCAACGTCCTGTTAGGGGGGACCCTGTACCAGGACCTTCCCACCCAGCTGACCGAAAGCGCCTTGTCCCATCAGCAGAAACCGCCCTATGACCGGCCGGTCCATCAGGTAACGATCAGCGGAGAGCTTCGGGAATTACTGGGGTTCGATACCCTGGCGGTCAACAGCAGCCACCATCAGGGGATTGCAAAGCTGGCGCCGGATCTGGTCCCCATGGCCCGGGCGGCGGACGGCCTGGTAGAGGCGGTTCGTATGAAGGACAAACCCTTTGTGTGGGCGGTCCAATGGCACCCGGAGTTTGCCCTGGCGGAAGAAAGTAGCGGGAAACTTTTTAACGCCCTGGTGGAAGCCTGCCGTAATACCGGCCGATAGTAATTTTTCCCCTTGACTATTCTTTTGTATTATGATAAGGTATTATAGTTAGATTTAACTAACTTAAATATACCATGTAACAGGGAGGCAGTATATGTCTATGATTCAGAAAGAAGTGAGTGATTTTTCGGTAAATGCCTTTTATAACAACAACTTCAAAACCATAACCAAGGCCGATATTCTTGGCAAGTGGAGCGTCTTTTTCTTTTATCCGGCGGATTTTACCTTTGTATGTCCCACGGAATTGGAGGATCTGGCCAACAAATACGATGATTTTAAAGCCGCGGGCTGCGAAATTTATTCGGTTTCCTGCGACACCCACTTTGTCCACAAGGCCTGGCATGATGTTTCCAAGACCATTCAGAAGATCCGCTACCCCATGCTGGCGGACCCCACCGGCGCCCTGGCCCGGGATTTTGGGGTGTTGATCGAGGGGCAAGGGCTGGCCGAACGGGGGGATTTTATCATAAATCCCGAAGGCAAAATCGTGGCCTATGAGGTTGTCGCGGGCAATGTGGGACGTAACGCCGATGAGCTCTTCCGCCGGGTACAGGCCTCCCAGTTTGTGGCCGAACACGGCGACCAGGTCTGCCCCGCCAAATGGAAGCCCGGCGCCGAGACCCTGAAGCCCAGCCTTGACCTGGTGGGCCTTTTGTAATACGCCCTGGGGAAAAAGGCGGGTTTAAGGATTATGGAACCGGAAAAAGAAAACCTTTACGATGCCATCGTGATAGGCGGCGGCCCCGCGGGGCTGACCGCGGCTCTGTATCTCGCCCGCGCCCGCTACCGGGTATTGGTGGTAGAAAAGGATCACTTCGGCGGGCAGATTACCATTACCGCCGAGGTGGTTAATTATCCCGGGGTGGAACAGACCAGCGGTACGGCCCTCACCGAGTCTATGCTGCGGCAGGCCCAGAGCTTCGGCGCGGAATTCCTGCTGGCCGAGGTGGAAAGCCTGGATGTTACGGATACCCTCAAAACCGTTAAAACCTCCCGGGGCATCTTTCGTGCCTTCGGGATCCTCCTTGCCACCGGGGCCCATCCCCGGATGATAGGTTTCCGGGGGGAGGAAGCTTTTAAGGGCCGGGGCGTGGCCTACTGCGCCACCTGTGACGGCGAGTTTTTTACCGGCCGGGATATTGTGGTGGTGGGCGGCGGTTTTGCCGCGGCGGAAGAAAGCGTTTTTTTAACCCGCTACGCCCGCCGGGTGACCATCCTTATCCGGGGGGCGGATTTTTCCTGCGCCGAATCCGTGGCGGACGCGGCCCGGTCCCATGAGAAGATCACCGTCCTTACCAACACGGAACTGGAAGAAGTGGGGGGCGATACGGTCCTGCGTTACGCCCGCTGGCGTAATACCAAAACCGGGGAAATCACCGAGTACCGTCCGCCGGAGGGCTTTGGGGTCTTTGTCTTTGGGGGATACGAACCCGCGGTCAGCCTGGTCCGGGACCTGGGCATACTGGATGCACGGGGCTACGTCATTACCGACGGGGATCAAAAGACCGGTGTGGAGGGTCTCTATGCCGCCGGGGACGTGTGCGCCAAAAATCTGCGTCAGGTGGTTACCGCCGTGGGGGACGGGGCCGCGGCCGCCGCGGCGCTGGAAAAATACGCCCAGACCATGCGGGAAGCCACCGGCCTGCGGTCGATCCCGCCGGTAACCCGGCTCCCCCGGTCGGTGGAAACCGCTCCGGAGAAAAAACCGGAGGATACAGCCGGGGGGGAGGGCTTCTTTACGCCGGAGATCAAGGTCCAGCTTGCGGGGGTCTTTAAAAAAATGGCCCGGCCCCTGGTTTTACATCTGGCCCTGGATGATCGCCCCGTTTCGGAAGAACTGCGGCATTTTATGGAGGAGTTATCCGCCATAACGGACAAGCTCAGCCTGCGCATCCTTCCGCCCGAATCCTGCGGTAAAGATACTCCCTGGGTGGGGCTCTATCTGGAGGACGGAACCTACCGGGGGATAGTTTTCCACGGCGTACCCGGGGGGCATGAGTTTAATTCCTTTGTTATCGGCTTGTACAACGCCGCGGGCCCTGGGCAGCCCCTGGAAGCGGACCTGGAACAGGCGATCCGGGCCATCGAAACGCCGGTTTCCATGAAGATTTTGGTTTCCCTGGCCTGTACCATGTGCCCGGAACTGGTGATAGCGGCCCAGCGTATGGCGGCGGAAAATCCCCGGATCACCGCCGAAGCCTACGACCTTAACCATTTTCCCGATCTCCGGGAACAGTATCGGGTCATGAGCGTACCCTGTCTGGTTATCAATGATACCATCGCCGGCTTTGGAAAAAAGAATGTCCGGGAACTGCTCGGTTTACTTAGCGGCGTTTCCACAATGCAGGCTTAGGGGAAACCGCCTTAGGCCATGATCCAAAGGGCTGAATCCTGCCCCTGCCGGTTGACGACCCACCTCTGTCCGGTGAGACGGGAGAGAAACCGCTCGTCGTGGCTTACCAGGACCAGGGCCCCCGAATAGCCGGCCAAGGCCGCTTCCAAAAGGCCGACGGAAACCAGGTCCAGGTGATTGGTGGGTTCATCCATAATGACCAGGGCGGGCCCGTAGAAGATCCCCCGGGCAATCATGAGCTTCCGTATCTCCCCGGGGCTGGGCAGGGCCGAACGAAAAAGAAGCCGGGGGTCTGAACCGAGCCGGGAAAACCGGGAGAATATCTCCCCCCGGAATTTTTCCTCCTCCTGTAATACCGCGTCCAGAATATCCTGGCTTTCATCGCCTCCGATTTCCTGGGGCAGGTAAAATACGGGAGCGGAAATGCGGGGAAGCAGGTACCGGATCAGGGTTGATTTTCCTGAACCGTTGGGTCCGGAGAAGGCGATTCGGGCCTCCGGCGTGATAACCAGTTCCGGAAAGGAGAGGCTTCGGCCTTCCCCCAGGGGGATGCTCCCCGGCGCAAGGAACAAGAGCCGATCCGCCCGTGCCGCTTGTCCCTGCAGGGTAATACCCTGTTTCCGTTCCCGGGGGGCCGGGGCCCTTTCCCGGGCCTCCCCCGCCTGTTTCGCCCGGTTTTTCATCCGTTTATACCGGTTTGCCCCCGCTGTGTCCTTGCCGGAAAGCCGGGCCAGGTTGATCTTTCCCCGGCCGTCCTTGTCCTTGGGGTCCAGCATCCGTTTTGAAAGCCGGTTCCGGGAACCTTCCACGGTATGCCACCGCCGGAGGGCCTCCGCCGTAAGGCGCTCCTCCTCCTCCGAAAGCTTTTTCCGCAGATTCCACTGTTCCGTCCGTTCCCGTTCTTCCTCCGCCAGCCCCCGGGACACTCCGCCGGGACGCAGGGTTACGGTCCCTTCCCGCAGGAAAAGGCAGCTCCCGCAGAGGCTGTCCAGCAGGGCCCGGTCATGGCTCACCAAAAGGCCGATTCCCCGGTAGGCTGCCAGGGCCTCCCGCACCAGGGCGGCGGCTTCCGCGTCCAGATGATTGGTGGGCTCATCCACCGCCAGCAGGACGGGATCCCGCCGGAGGGCCGCGGCCAACTGGAACCGTTTTCGTTCCCCGTGGCTCAAGGTCTCCCAGCGGTAAGGCCAATCGGCCCCTATACCCAGGCTGTCCAAAAGGCGGCCCGCGGCGTTATCGGCGGCGAAAAAGAGATCCTCCCAGGATTCGGGGATAGTATCGGTACGCTGGGGGCAATAGAAGCGGTCGCCGGGGCTCCGGATATTTCCCGCGCCGGGACGCAAAAGCCCCGCAGCCAGGAGGAGCAGTGTGGTTTTGCCCGCGCCGTTTTCTCCGGTAATGCCGGTCCAGCCCGGGGCAAGCTCAAAATTGAGGTCCCCCAATACCGGGTGTATTGAGGAAGGATAGGAAAATTCAACGGAATTAAAGGATAAAAAAAGACGAACCATGAAACCTCCGCAGCAGGACCCGCCGGTCCTGAGAACCATCGGTTCTAACGCGGCATCCCGGCCAAGGACAATTTTGACCGGGAACAACGAAGCCCTGCGGGACATTCCCGGGGTTTCGTCTTATCAAAGGGATCGCCGCGTCAACGGTATCCATCCCTTTTGTTTTATAGGCTGTTCATCTTGTTTTTATCCTCCATTGTTACGGTATGTTTTTTGAGGCGTGGTGTCAAGGACTCAATAAAAAGGAACAGCGATACCTTTCAGAACCGAAAGATTCCCCGGAACCAGAGGCAGCTTAAATCCTTATAGGCCCCGTAAGTTCCCCGGTTATCAATACCCCCGGTAAAGAAATCACTTCCCAGGGAAAGGCTCAAGGCGTCGGTCAGGGCGTAATCGGCGGACACGCTGCCGGCGGTATCGAAGTCGGCCAGGTCCAGATAACACCAGACCGAAAGATTCAGGGTCTCCCGAAAAAATCCCTTGGCAGCCCGCAGGCTGATCCCGTTTTTCCGCCAGGACCGCGCGGTCCCGCCCTTGTGGGCGTCCGGGAGCAGGTCTTCGTAATACTGGGCGGAAAGGGTCCAGCCCGAAGGGTTCCAGTCAATGCCCGCCAGGGCTTTGAGGTTGTGCTTGACCACGGGATCGTCGGTTTGCCCCCCCAGCAGTACCGCCGCGGTTTCCTCCGCCGAACGGTCCCGGTCATAGCGGCCGCCCCCGGTCCAGGCCGCCTCCAGCCGCAGGAGGAAATCGCCCAGGGGAATGCCGGCGTCCACCCCGGTGGTGATGGTCCTCCCGTATTCCGGGGTAAGTTCAATCCCCGCGGGGATCAATCTTTTTTCCACAAAAGGAATATCGTTCCATCCGTAAAAACCCATAACGGAAAAATCCAGGACCGGGGTATACCAGGAAACGCGCAGACCGTATTCCCCGTCGGCGATGGTCCGGGGCGGGTCGGCGTTGGCGATAAAAGCCCCCTTCCCTCCGTTCATAGCAAGGGTGGGATAAAAGATTTCGTGCAGCGGATTTTGAGGATCCTCGGGCAGCTGGGCCGGGGTAAAGAGGGGAAGCCATACCCCCTCTATCGCAAGGACCGGGAAGGAGTACCGCAGTTTGACGCCGTCCACCGCGAGGCGGCTTCCGGCAAAATCAAGTCCCGCATAAGCGGTAAGGTTTTGGGGACAGACCACATCGGTAAGGATAAGGCCGTCGGCCACCCCCCAGGACAAAAGCTGCCGTCCCAGCCGGAGGCTAAAGCCCCCGGCGCCCCAATCCGCCCAGGCTTCCCCCAGGGAAAAACCGCTGCGGTCGGGACTTGCGCCGTTATACTCCGCGGAAAGGGAAACAAAGGCCGAAGCATCGCCGGCATAGGCCGACACTTCCCCGGTAAAGGATGCGCGGGAATCGGTCAGTCTTGCGTCCCTGGAGAAGGGGAGGGCATGGAAGGTTTCCACCGCGCCGTGCAGTTCTATGTCCACCTGGGCGGCCAGGGGGAAAACGACCCACCACAGAAAAAACGCCGAAACCGCCTTTTTCATCGTACCCCCCGCTCCAGGGTGGTAACCGTAAAGAGACTGTCCTCCAGGGGCAGGTTAAACCGTATATCCGACATCTCGATCGTCGTGGAGTGTTTGTCCTGCACATTGGTCATTTCCATTTTTTGGGCGGTCCAAATGCCGTCGATCTGGCGGATACCGGAAACCCGCAGGGTTTTAAGCAGCCGGTCCTGGCGGTCGTAAAAATCCACCGCGGCAAAGATATACGAATCCTTCCTTACCCGGATGATCCGCCGGCCATAGGGGTCCTTGCTGTCCTTTGGCCTGGCCTCCACCACCCAGCAGGGCGCACCGTCCACCGCCTCCTCCCCCCGGAGGGTAAAGTTGTCCTTGCCAAGGCTCCGGCTCCCCATGTCCTCGTAGGTAAAATCGGTCCCCATGAAGCTGTCGTTTTTCCCCGAACCGGTGATGCGCCTGACCCGTTTCATCGCCGGGAGGTAGAGCCAATTGTCTTCATCGGCGGCTTCATCGTCATAGGAAAAGGAGAGGTAGCCCGTGCCGGCCACGTCCCGGGGGCTGTTAAAGTACATGAGGGCCTTATCCGTATCCCCATAGTCCTTAAAATAGTACGCCACCTCCCGCACCCGCGGCGCGCCCCGGCCGCTTGAGAGGGTCATGGTCAGCCGATATTGGGCGGTATCACCGGCGTACCGGTCATCGGCCAGCTTCATAATGTCATAACCGCTGGGAGTTTGGGCGGATATTCCCGCTGTTCCGGCAAACAGCAGAAATACTGCGGTGAAAACCGCAAAACAATTTTTCCTATTCATGAACTTTTCTCCTTTCCTAAAGGTTTCAGGGTAAACATGAGCAGCGGCGTCAGGGTGTAATCCGCCAGCAGGGCGGCGGCCATCCCGATAATGGCCAAAGTTCCCACATGGAAGAGCATGGCCATGGGGCTCAGGGCGTAGACAAAAAACATGGCGCAGAGGATCACCGTGGTGGTCCCCAGGGTCTTGCCGATTTTTCCAAAGGAGTTCAACACGGCCTGCCGGTAGGAGCCGGTCTGTTCCAGTTCCAGTCTGATGCGGGTGATAAAGTGGATCGTATCGTCCACGGCGATCCCCAGCAGCATGGGCATGATGGTCATGGTGAGCATATCCAGGGGTATCTTCGCATAGCCCATGATCCCTCCGATAAGGATCACCGGCGCGATATTGGGGATCATGCCGATGAGGGCCACCGGGATGCTGCCGAAAACCAGGGCCAGCAGGATAAAGATGATGATGAAGGAACCGGCAAAGGATTTTAATAAGCCGTAGACTATCTTGTTGCTCATCTCGGCAAAGCTGGCGACCATCCCCACCACCGCCACATCCGCCCCGGGGAACCGTTCCCGGGCGGCCTCTTCCGCGTCCCTGATGGCTTTGGCTATCCGGCTGCTGTCATAACCGGAGAGCTCCACCGTTACGGTGGCGGTGGAAAAGTCTTCACTTATCCGGTTGAAGAGATCGCCCCCCCCGGAAATTTCGTAGAGGAACAAAAGCTGGGCCAAGAGGTCCCCGTCATCAGGGATAGTGTAAAAGGCGGGATCATCCCCGTTCAGGGTCCGGTTCATCTCCTTGACAATTTCCGTTACCGCCGACACCCGGGCCCTGTTCCCCGATATTTTGGTCAGGTCCAGCTTTCCCAGGTCTTCGCAGAGGCCGTCCAACTGCCGCATCCGCCGGGGATCCTTAAACGCGTCGGGCTCATCGCCGCTTATCATCACCGTATAGGTGTAGAGGGACCCGATTTTTGTCTCAATCATCTCCGCCAGCCGGGAGATGTAGGGGATTTTTTTTCCCATCATGGAAAAATAATCCATCGTCACGGTCATCCTAAAGAGGCCCGGAACAAAAAGGGCAATCACCAAAAAGGAAAGGATGATGGCGGGGATCCGTTTGGCGATCAGTGATTCACCCAGCCGGTAGAACTTCCGGTCCACGCCGGTTCTACCGGGTTCCGATGCTTCCGCAGCGGGCGGGCGATCTTTGCCGAAGCTGAACAGGACGGGCACCAGGAGTACCACGTAGAGGTAAACCGTGAAAACCGCCAGGGCGCTGGCGCTGCCCAGCCATCGCAGGGCGCCGATACCGGCAAAGAGGAAGGAGATCAGGGAGGCGATGGTGGTCACCGCGGTAAAAAGTATGGGCCAGCCCGTTTCCTCCACCGCGGCGATCAGGGCCTCCTTCCGTTTTCCCGACCGGCGGAAATGGAACTTGAAGGCGTTTATCAGATGGATGGCGTAGCCGATGGACAGGGCCATGGCAAGCAGGATGGGCAGGGTCATCATGTTGGCATCCGCGGAAATCCCCAGATGGGCCATGTAACCAAAGACCGACCCGATGCCCCCGATGGTGGCCAGCACGGGAATCACGATGCCCCGGAGGGACCGGGTAAAAAGGATCAGGCAGAGGATCACCACGATAAAACCGCCCAGAACCCGCTTCACCGTTTCATCCTCAACGACGAGGTGTTCTTCCCATTCGGTATAGGCCATCCCCGAAGGTTTCAGGGTGTATTTGGAACTCTGCCATTTGGGATCGGTGATAATGCTCATGGCCGCTTCCCCCACGGTATACATTTCTTCTATCTCGGTTTCCTCGTTGTAGGCGTAGAGGCTCAAGGCCAGCCAGGTTTCCCGGCAATCGTCGGAGACCAGCATATTCACCAGGGAAGAACGGGACATGATATAGGCCCGCTTTTCTTCCAGCTCCGGCCCCGCGGGCGGAATACCGTCCTCAAAGGGACTTTTCACCTCAATGCCCTCTTCGGTCCCAAAGGAGATGGACATATCCGTGAGGGATCGCAGCTCCTTTGCGAAGGGAACCTTTTCCAGCAGCTCCGCCCCCAGGTCCCGGATCATGGCCAGCACCTCCGGGTCAAAGACATCCTCCGCCTGGATCAGCACCAGCACCTGATCGTCGTTGCCGAAAAGGGCCTCGTACCGGTCGGTGTTGATCTGTATGGCGTCATACTCGTCGAACCAGTCCTCCATGTTGTCGCTGGTGGTCATTTTCGGCAGTCCCGCAAACCCGATAAAGGTAAAAACAGCCAGAGCGGCGACAAAAACCCAGCGCCATTTGATTTGAAACGCGGCAAATTGGGCAAAGCGCCGGTTAATACGGTCAAGTTTCATAGACATGTCCTTATTTGTTAGAATATACTAACTATAAAGGCCAGTATAGTTTCGGATCTTCTTTGTGTCAAGTTAGTTACTCCGCACTTGCACAGAACAAGCCTTTTATGTCATCAGCAGATAGGGTACAATTAATTCACGGAGGAAATTTTCTATGAAACCCTTCCCTTTGAATAAAGCCTTTACCTTCCTTGAACCCGGCCCGGTGGTTCTGGTAACCACCGCCGATGGAGGCAGGTACAACATCATGACCCTCTCCTGGACCATGGTACTTGACTTTAGCCCCCGGTTCGCCTTTATGACCGGTCCCTGGAATTATTCCTGCAAGGCCCTCCTCAAAACAAAAGAATGTGTCATCGCCATACCCACGGTTGATATGTCCAAAACCGTTGTGTCCATCGGCGCCTGCTCCGGAGCGGAGGTGAACAAATTTGAAAAGTTTCATCTTACACCCCTGGAGGCAAAATGTGTCGACGCTCCCCTGATCAGGGAATGTTACGCCAACATAGAGTGCCGGGTTATAGACTACATCAAAAAACACGGCATCTTTGTGCTGGACGCCATGGCGGCATGGATTGATGAAAAACGCAAAGAAAAACGCCTGTTTCACGCCATAGGGGACGGCCGTTTCATCGCTGACGGGGAAAAATTCAGCCACCGGAAGATCATGCGGGAGAAACTGCCGGAGGGAGTTTGAGCAGAAAGACTGCGGAAAAGACCGCGTTTCCCGCTATTTCCGGTTCAATATTTCCACCATGGCCCGCCGGTTTTTGTAGGTGACAAGGTATTGGGCTTTTATGTCCGCCACCGCGGTAGCGCCGCCGGGTATTTTTTTCATCTTGTTAAGCATATTGATGATATACTCATAATGGCTGCGGCCGGTATTTTCCGCAGCATAACGGTCAAGGGCTGTCCGAAAAAGGGCAAGGGTCTCTTGGGGAAAGGTATCGGCAAAGAACTTGTGATACTGCTCCATTTTTTTCAGGGAAAGCTTTTTCCCGATATGCTCCATCAGCTTTTCCGTCTTTCCCTCGGCGGCCAAAAGATCGGCCACAGGATCATTAAAAAAACTTTTCCGGGCTTCGTAGCGCCGGAGCAGGTTTTCAAAGGCCTCTGCCCATTCACCGGCGCTGAAGGCCGATTTATAGATCCGGTAATAGTGCTCATTAAAATTATCTTCGATAAACGAATAGGAAATGCTCCGGATGGCGGGGATATCCTTTTCTCCCCGGGCGATTTGCAGAAGGTAATCATCCCAAATATTGGAAGGGTATTTATTTTGCTTCGTATCGATATAATCATGGATGAGTTTTTTTGCATCGGCAAACTTTTTTTGTTTGATCCGTTTTTCAACCACCTCCCGGCGGAAGCTGTCTATCTGTACGTTTTCTTCCACACAGTTCCACGCCTTTTTAGGCTCGTGGCAATTGGTATAAAAATCAACAATCCGCCGGAGAATTTTTTCTGCCTCATAAGAGCTTTTATCCTTAATCCGGTCGAGTAATTTCCGCTGCAACTCTATGAAGGCTTCGGGATTTACCTTTGCCGACAGGATCATCAGCAGATCGTTAAAGTTATCTTCCATATATAAACCGGCGTATTTTTTCTTTGCCACTTCAGCCATGCAATAATCGTACAGGGCCTTAATATCAAGCTTCGGATCCGCGGCGGCTTCTTCCAGAATTTCAAAGGGCTTGGACTGATAGGTATCCTGTATCTGCTCAATGAGGTAGTCATCCGCAATTTCTTGCAGCCAGCGGGCAAATTCCTCAATATAAGCCTGGGCAATCAGTATTGCTTCGCCGGTTTTTTTCTCCCTGAGGAAATGCTCGGCTTTTTCAATCCATTCGTCTAAAACATCAATGTCAACCCCATTGTCATCATAATAGTCATGATCGTCAAACTCTGTGTTCTCCAACCCTCTCCGTATGAGGGGAACATATTTGTTGCCGCTTGTATATTCGATTTTCTCCGCGAACTCAAGAAAAAGGGCGTTGGTCAGATCCGGGTTGTTTTTTATCATTCTGAAGGTAAAATCATACAATTCTTCATGGGTAAGTTTGTTGAGCAGTTCCTCCACGCTTATCTTTGAGCCCTTTCCGGTTTCCCGGTTCCCGGCGTTTTTCGCTATCCGCTTGGCGATAGCCGCCTCAATTATGGGGATATGCTTACAGGGATAATAATCGCTGGGGCAGGAGCAGGAAAAATTGCCCCGCTGTTTTCCGTCGGTATTTATTTTTATGGTATACACCCCGTAATTGCCCTGATATTTTGCCTGCCAGTGGTTGGGAGATGTTTCTCTTAAATCAACGATACTGCCCATGGCTATACTCCGTCTATGTCAATTACATCTTAAACCGGGCTATGGCCCCATAAAGGGAATGAAGCCCTTCACTGTTTTGGCCCACGGTAACATGGGCTGCCTGGCTGGATTCCGTGACATGGCTGACCTGGGCAGCAATACCGGCGATTTCCTGCTGCATGGTGGCACTCATTTCCAGGAGCTTCCCGGTGGCGGCGATGGATTCATCGGACTCGTTTTTTATTTTTTCCGCCCCGGTCTGTACCTGTTCGGTAATGCCGTTAATCTGCTCCAAACTTTGCAGGATTAAACCTGAGCCATGGGATTGTTCTTCCATAGTATTTTTTATCTCCAGTACCAGGCTGTTGATAGCCTGAATCAGGGAATTGGTCTGCTCAAAGGCCCCCTCAATAAGGCCCGCTATTTTGGCAATATCATTTATTCTGCTTCTGATGGCCGTCAGGGTCTGGTTTGAATTCTTCGCCTGTTCCGCGGTGGTCTCCGAAAGCTTCCGTATTTCATCGGCGACCACGGCAAAACCCCGGCCCGCATCCCCCGCATGGGCCGCTTCGATGGCGGCGTTCATAGCCAGCAGATTGGTCTGGGCCGCCACCGACGCAATAACCTTGTTCATTTCCAGGAGGGTGTTTGAATCGGTTTCCACCTGCTTGACCGTCTCGGTGGATTTGGCGATATGGTTATGTTCCTCAAGGGAGCTGTCCACCAGCCTGCCTAAACTGTCCCCCAGGGTCTGGATCCGTTTTTCAATGGATGCGATATTCGCGGTCATCTCTTCTATGGCGGATGATGAAATGCCCAGATGATCCCGCTGTTCACGGATAACTCCGCCCAGGGCGGTAAGTTCGCCGTCAATATTGGTTATTTCCTGTTTTACCCGCGCCGTTTCCTCCCTGACCTGTCCGTCCAGGTTCTGCAAATTGTTGATGGAGCCGCTTATTTCCGCCGCCGCCTGGGAGGTGCCGGTGATTACCCGGTTCAATTCATCATCGTTGGCTTTCATGGTTTCAAAGGAACGAACGATGTTTTCCACCAGTCCCCGGAGGCTTTCCATCATGCGGGAAAAAGAATCCTGCAGCACCGTTATCTCGTCGTGCCCGGTTATCGCCACGGGTTGAGCGGAAAGATCCCCCGACGCAAGCTGTTCCGCCATGCGGACGGTCTCCTTCAGGGGCCTGGTGATGGACTTGAGGGTAAACACACAGAGGGGAATCAGAACCACCGCCGCCAAACCCAGGATACAGCCTATGACAATAAACATCAGGGTCCGCAGCGACGCGGACATGGCCTGTTCCACTTCAGCCTTATGGGCCGCAATATTATCAACATAGATCCCCGTGGAAATCCAAATGTCCGTGCCGGGAATATATTCCACATAGGCCAGCTTGGGGGCGTTTTCCATGGATGGGGGTTTGGGGAACACAAAGGAAACAAAGCCGCCCCCTTTTTGGGCGTTTTCGTAGAGTTCCCGTACATAGTAGACCCCGTTCGCGTCGGCGGTCTGGCCCAGATCCTCCCCCTCCCGCTGGGGCAGGGTGGGGTGCATGAAGATCACCGTGCCGATGTAGGTATAATAATACCCGGATGCATCTTCCTCGAAACGGTATTCTTTGATATAGCCGCTGATAATGTCATGCTGCTCCTGCCGGTCCGTTACCCCGGCCAGGGCCTTGCTTAACGCCACCGCCATGGTTTGGGTGCCCAGCTTGATTTTTTCTTTCTGCCCCTCAAGCATCACTTCCGCAGCGTCGGTGATGCCCCTATTCTTGACACCGTTGGCGGTAACATAGATCGTCGCCGCAAGACCGGCAATAGAAAGCGCCAACACGCCGATAATAATGATTATCCGTACACCTATGGATATGTTCCGCAGCATAACCCCTCCGTTTCTCTATTAAGAGATACCGATCATTACGACCAGTGTCAAGGGCTGAAATACCGGAGATCAAATTTTGGCCGGACATGGGATTTGTCCGAAAACTGACGATTTTGAACAATCCTGGTATAATTCCGCAAATCATCGGCGCATAAAATTAGGCAAAACTAACTCTTGCCAAAAACCGGTAAAAAAGGCTAGGATGGTACCATGGAGGCGCTAAAATGGAAACCGTTAAGATCGCTTTTTTTGATACCAAACCCTACGATAGGGATTATTTTGATCCCCTTCTCAAAGATCCGGCCTTTCCTCTGAAACTGAAATACCTCAATGTAAGGCTGGGACCGGATACGGCCGCCCTTGCCTCGGGTTACGACGGAATATGTATCTTTGTAAACGACCGGATAGATGCCGTGACCGCGGATATTCTGTACCGGCAGGGGATTAAAATCATTGCCCTCCGTTCCGCGGGCTACAACAATGTAGACTTGGAGGCCCTGCGGGGAAAGATACCCGTGGTGCGGGTACCCGCCTATTCTCCCCATGCCGTCGCGGAATATGCGGTGTCCCTGCTCCTTACCCTTAACCGAAAAACCCACAAGGCCTATTCCCGCGTCAGGGAGGGAAACTTTTCTCTTGCCGGGCTTGAAGGTTTTGACCTTTACCAAAAGATCGCGGGGATTATCGGCACCGGGCAAATAGGCAAGATCACCGCGGAGATACTCCGGGGTTTCGGTATGGAAGTGCTGGCCTCCGATCCCTATCCGTCGGCGGAATGGGCCAAGGCCCACGGTGTTCTGTATATTGACCGGGAAGAACTTATCCGGCGTTCGGATATTATCAGCCTTCACTGTCCCCTGACGCCGGAAAACAGGCGCTTTATCAACAGGGGAGCCCTTTCTTCCATGAAACCCGGCGCCATCATCATCAATACCGGAAGGGGCGGCCTCATAGATACCAGGGATCTGATCTACGCCCTAAAGGAAAATCACCTTGGAGGCGCGGCTCTGGACGTGTACGAGGAGGAGGACCGGTATTTTTTCGAAGACCATTCCGGGCAGGTTATCCAGGACGATGTGCTGGCAAGGCTTATGACCTTTCCCAATGTGCTTATCACCAGTCACCAGGCGTTCTTTACCCGGGAAGCACTTTCGGCCATTGCCGAAACCACCCTTGAAAACCTGCGCCGCTTTTTTGAAAAGAACGAACGTCCCCATGAGATAAAAACCGCGTAATTATTCAGATGAGGGTTGTACTCAATTTGTCTTTTATAAGGAAAAAAAATGAAAACACCGGCGCCGGTCCCTGTTTCCAAGAAGCCAAGGATCAGCGGGGCCTATCGTTTGCTTGAACTTGCCGTCAGGGCTATGGGGTTTAAGCGGATATTCGACCTTGATGAACAGGAACTCAAAGCGTATATCAAAAAGAACCTGAACAAACAGAAAACCGCTCCCCCCGGTTTCATATACCGAAAATACCGGGTTCGGGAATGGATGGTAGACCAGCGGCCCTGCTATATCATCAGTCCCCAGGAGGGTGTCCGTCCGCAGGTTCCCCTTAAACGGGATACGGCGGAACTGAAGCCTCCTGTTCCCAAAACCCTGTTGTTCCTCCATGGCGGCGGGATGATTATGGAGGCCCATCTTATCCATTGGATAGTCATCTCCAAAATGATAAGCTGCCTTGGCGTCACCGTATGGGTTCCCGTCTATCCCCTGGCTCCCCATGGCTTTAGGGAAATTACGGAAAAGCTTTTTCCGGTTTACGAAAAGATGCTGGAAGAAAATCCCGGTTCCGAGGTCACGGTTCTTGGAGATTCCGCCGGGGGAACCCTGGCCCTGATACTTTGCCATCACAACAAGGCCCGGGGAATGCCGCTGCCGATGCCTCATAAACTCATCCTGGTTTCTCCCGGTGTTTTTGCGCGGAAAGATAACCGGACGATCCGGGATGAAATGGACCGCATCCTCCCCCGGGACCCCGTTCTTTCACCCCGGCTTATGGATATTCTGATCTCCTGGATGGTTGCTGCCCCGGATCGGGGAAGCTATTTTGAGATGCCCACGGAAGCCGATTTTTCGGGCTTTCCCGGCACCTACGTTTTTTTCGGAACCAGGGAAATATTTTATGCCGCCGCTTCTCCTTTTATCGAAAGGCTGCGGTCCGCCGGTGTTCCGGTCAAGGTATACCTGGGCGAAGGGATGATGCATATATGGCCCTACATGCCTGTTTCACGGGAGAGCCGGGAAGCGCTGAAGATAATTTTTGCTATTATCGAAGGAAAGGGATAACAAGGAGAGATTTTAATCACGAACCACACGAACAGAAACAAAGACAAATTGGCGTTTTCATCGATATTTCTTTCCTGCTTTCCCACGAATAGAGAAGAGAATTCAGGTATAAATTCCGGAATATCGAAGCAAAAGTTCGTGATGTTCGTGTCGTTCGTGGTTAATCCTATTCTTCCTGCGTAACATGAGGTAGTAAGCGACAAAAAAATCTACCCGGCTCTTGGGGAGTGGTCTGCAAACACCCCGCCGTGGATGCCCTACCGCGCCGCGGTCCACCCCAGGCTCTCCTGCTGGATCCGGTAGAGCCGGGCAAAGAGACCGGCTTTCGCCAGGAGTTCTTCCCCGGAACCTTCCTCCACGAGCCGCCCCTGATCCAGTACCGCTATCTTGTCCGCCCCCACTACCGTCCGCAGCCGGTGGGCGATGACGATCACCGTCCGGTTTTTCACCAGTTCCGAAATAGCCTCCTGGATCAGGGTTTCGTTCTCCGGGTCCAGGCTGGCGGTGGCTTCGTCCAGCAGCACGATGGGGGCGTTCTTGAGCAGCGCCCGGGCAATGGAGATCCGCTGCCGTTCCCCGCCCGAGAGGGTGGAGCCGTTCTCGCCGATCACCGTATCGTAGCCCTGGGGCAGTTCCCGGATAAACCCGTCGCAGCGGGCCATCTCCGCCGCGGCGTAGACTTCCTCGTCCTTCGCCCCCTCTTTGCCGATACGGATGTTGTTTTTCACCGTATCGTTAAAAAGCACCACATCCTGAAACACAAAGCTCATGTACCGCATCAAGGTTTCCGGATCGATTCCGGCAATGTTTTTCCCGCCGATGAGAATCTCCCCTTCCCGCACATCCCAGAACCGGGCGATAAGCCGGGACAGGGTACTCTTGCCGCTGCCGGAGGGCCCCACCAGGGCGGTAACGCCCCCCTGGGGAATGGCGAGGCTGATGTTTTTGATCACATCCTCTCCTTCATGGTAGGCAAAACTGACGTTTCTCAGTTCGATGTGATAATTATCAATTACCGCCTTTTCGTCTCCCTCCATCACCGGCTCCCGCCGGACCTGCTGCATCCGTTTGGCGGAAATAAGGAAATAGAAAAATTCCGGCAGCAGGGTAAAGATGACCACCAGGGGCGAATAAATTTTCGCGCTGATGAGGATAAAGGTGAGGAAGGGAATCACCCCCAGGCTGCCGCCGGTCAAAAGGGAGACCCCGGTCAGTACCACGAGGCCTATCCCCACCTGAAGGATCATCATGGCCAACACCACGAAAATTCCCGTGAAACCCTCGAACTTTATCGCCTCTTTCATCATGGTCCGTAAGGCGCGCTGCAGGGCCTGTGATTTTTCCCCCGAAAGCCCAAAGGCCTTTACCACCTTGATCCCCTCAAGGTACTCCTGCACCTGATCGGACACCGCCAGTTTTGCCTGCACATGACGCTCCCCAAAAAAAGCCTGCAATTTCCGGCTGCCGAAAATAAGGCCCAAGGCAAGGGGCAGGGCGGCGAAGAGGGCCAGGGCCATGCGCCAGTCGTAGACAGCCAGGAGCGCGCAGACGGCCACATCGGTGATGATTCCGCCAAAAAGGATCGGCGACACATGGCTCATGACGTGTTCGACGTTGGTACAGTCCGCCATCATGTTGGTGGTCAGTTCAGAAAGGTCCTTGTTGTTGAAAAAACTCAACGGGAGCCGCCGGATCCGCTCCGCCACCTCCAGGCGGATCTTTTCCGATTCGCTGTAGGCCGTGGTGTAGGTTTTACGGTATTCCCTGCGGTAGGCGAAAAAATACAACACCGCGGCGATAAGCCCCAGGGCCAACAGGATCCAGAGCCGGCGGCTGTCCAGGACCACCCCCCCGGAAGCTCCGTCCATCAGGGGCTTGAGCAGGGTGACGATGGTTTGAACTATCACGATAAAGGGCAAAAAGAGGCAAAAGTTCGAGATCACCACCGCCCGGACCGCCCGCTTAAAATCCCGGTAGCCCTCATCCGATAAGCCCCATAGTTTTTTCATGTTAAACACCGGTCTCCTCCTTCCGCCTCAAAATAATTTTTTGTTAGTTAAAACTTACAAATGAGTATATTCCCGGCCCGGTTTTTTGTCAAGGTTTGGAATATATCGGCTGCATTAAAAGACGGAGGATCGCCGTAATGAAAGAACCTAAAGCCCCCTTACTCCTTGATCATAGGGAGCAATACATCTCGGAGACCGACACCTGGGGGTGATGATATTGGCAGGTATCCGGTTCAAACCGTAAATATCCTATGGCCCGGCGGGGACACCAGTTCAGACAGGCCTGACACTGTTCGCAGCGCCTTAAAAATACCGGTTTTCCCTTTTCTATCACAATATTGGCGGCAGGACAGATCCTGGCGCAGACACCGCAGCCGTTACACACGGCGCTTACCTTAAAGCCCTTCACAAAAAAGGACTTGCTCAGCTTGAAAAGCGATGATATACCCATTGAAAGAGGGCGCAGCGGCCATACGGAGTTCGTTTTCCGCTGCAGGATATCCTGGGCTATTTTTTCAGTGGCCTTTTCCTGTAAGGCCAGCCGCCGTTGCTTTGTTTTTTCCGGTTGGGGGCCGAAAATGGGAATGTAGTTTTCCACGCTGGGGATGGCGGCAAAATAGGACGCCGGTGTTTTTTTCCGCTTAAAGATGCGGTATACCTCGGCCAGAGCGCCGCCAGGGTCCGAACCAAAGGTAGTGAGGGCCGCCATATAGGGGGAGCGGAATTCGGACCGGTCGAGAAAACAGCGGACAAGCAACGGTGACTGATATGCGTAGGCGGGAAACAAAAGAATCACCCGGTCCGCTTCTATCGTTTCCGCCGGTTTTCGCATCTCGACGCCGATATTGAACAGTTGGCCATCCAATATTTCCGCGATTTTTTTTGCCGACCACAGGGTGTTTCCGGTCCCGGAAAAATAAAATAGCTTTGTCATCTTGCGGTCTAACTATAAATTATCGTATAACCGCGGGTCAAGCCACGTATGAACTCGGCCTTCATTTCATGGCCCCGAGTACCCGTAATGAATTCTCCCCTTACTTCTCCGCCCGGGCCCTGACGCACAAAGCGGATTTTCCCCGGGATACAAATTCCACGCCGGTAAATCCCGCCCCGGTCAAATAGTTGCGGAAATCAGATTGGGTATAGGTCTTCAGGTCCAGTGTTTTTATCCAGAACTGATAGGGCGCTTCCCCTTCCTCAGGCTTGTCCATCTCGTTGCAGATAAAAAAAGCGCCTCCCGGTTTCAACACCCGCAGGACCTCCCGAAGGTCATTGGCAAAATCCGGCCAGAAGTAGACCGTCTCAAAGGCGGTAACCAGATCAAAGCTGTTATCGGGCCAGGGATTTTCCGACACGCTGCCCAGCCGTATCTCCGCCCGGCCCTCCCGAACCGCCCGCCGGTTCAATCTTTTGGTCTTTTCCACGCACACTTCCGAATAATCAAGGCCGCAGACCCGGCCCTGGCTCGCTCGTTTCAGCATCCGCGCCACGTTCCTGCCGCCCCCGCAGCCAATATCCAAAATATGGTCCCCGGGCCTGATCTCCAGATGTTTCAATCCCCACCGGGAAATCCCGGTATGCGCCAGGTTCATTGTCGTGACAAAAATCCTGCCGCAAAAGCCTTGGGGCCGGCGGGCGTTTTGCCATAATTTTTCAAACATAGGGTTCCTCCTTTTCAACTTAACTGGGGCCTGGCGCCGCTTATGCCCCAGTTCATCGCCCCGGTGTACTGCTCCCACATCCGGCTGTAGCGGCCGCCGGCCGTTACCAGGGCGTCGTGGGTTCCTTCTTCCGCCAGCCGGCCCCGGTCGATAACCACAATCTTGTCCGCCCCCCGGACCGTGGAAAGCCGGTGGGCGATGATGATCACGGTCTTGTTTTTCATCAGGGCCTCAAAGGCCCTTTGTATCTTCTGTTCATTTTCCGGGTCCGCAAAGGCCGTGGCCTCGTCCAGTACGATAACCGGCGCGTTT
The DNA here is from genome assembly GCF_046533115.1 of Treponema sp. TIM-1. NCBI lineage: Bacteria > Pseudomonadati > Spirochaetota > Spirochaetia > Treponematales > Treponemataceae > Treponema > Treponema sp. TIM-1. The sequence goes on along the minus strand of NZ_JAJQRC010000007.1, from coordinate 78,236 downwards.
TTGAGGATCGCCCGGGCGATCACGATCCGCTGCCGCTCCCCGCCGGAAAGGTGGATATTCTTCCTGCCGATCACCGTGTCGTAACCATGGGGCAGCTTTTCCACAAATTCGTGGCACTGGGCGGCCTTTGCCGCGGCAATGGCCACTTCCCGGCCGGCGTTTTTGTTTCCGATTAAAATATTGTCCATGATGCTCTGTTTGAAGAGAAACACATCCTGAAACACAAAAGCCACAATGGACATCAGGTATTCGCTTGCCATGTCGCGGATATCCACCCCGCCGATTTTTACCGCCCCTTCCCCCACCTCGTAGAACCGGGGGATGAGGTGGGCCAGGGTAGACTTGCCGCTCCCCGAGGGCCCCACCAGGGCGGTTACTTCCCCCTGCCGGGCAATAAAACTCACGTTCCGCAGGGCAATGGCTTCCCCCTCATCGTTGTAGGTAAAGGTAACGTGATCAAAGGCCACCGAATATTCATCCGTGGTTTTGGGGGAAGCGGTTTCGGCCAGGGGCGGCGTGTTCAGCACCTTGTCCATCCGCTCGATGCCGTTGAGGATCATCTTCCCGTTGGTAGACACGTACATCAGCTTGGTAAAGGGCGTGGAAAGAGAAACGGAAAAGATGAGGTAGAACAGGGCGGTGAACGCAAAGGCGGCGTATACCGCGGAACCGGTCAGGGCCGCGCCCCCGGCAAGAAGGATGATCGGGGGGATCAGAAAGAGGTACACGTGGTTGATGATCAGCATGAAGAAGCACATGATGGTTTCCCAACTGATGGTGTACTTCAAAACAAAATTGCCGTATTCCTTAATGGTATCGTAAAATTTGCGGAAGCTGTAAACGGTCTGGTTAAAGGCCTTGACCACCGAAATGCCCCGCATGTATTCCACCGCCGCGTTGTTCATGTCCTCCAGGGAATTCTGGTATTTGTTGACGAAAATTTGGGCGTTTTTATTGCTCATGGCAATCGCCTGAATCAAATAGGCGGCGATAATGGGCACCATGCTCGCCAGAGCCAGCCGCCAGTCAAAGACAAAGAGGATGACCAGGGTAAACACCGGCATGGCAAAGGAGCCCGCCAGGTCGGGAAGCTGGTGGGCGATAAAACCCTCCAGTTTTTCGATGTTCTCGTCCACCACCTTCCGCAGCTTGCCCGTGGAATTTTCCGTGTGGAAACCCAGGGGCAGGGAGGCGATGTGGCGGGTAAATTCCAGCTTTAAATCGTAGAGGGTGGTAAAGGCAGCAATATGGGAGAGCATCAGGGCGATAAAGTTGAGGAGCACCGCCGCTGCCGCCCCGCCCGCGGCAAACCAGCCGAGCCGCATCATATAGGCCGTGTCCAGCCCCCCCAGATCGGCGAAATGGATCACCAGCTCCCGGAGGAGGTAATAGACGGCAATAAAGGGGACAAAGGACACGGCCACGCTTATTACCGCGAGGACGCAGGAGGTGATGATCAGAATTTTTTTACGGAACGCCAGTTCCCAGAGCCGGGCCATGCCGGTTTTGCGCCCCTGGGCCGTTTTAGTGTTTTCCATATAGTTTCCCCCTTAAATCTAAGGCTGCTTTCCAAAATCATGATCCTTTAATCACCGGATTTTGAAGTCAACGAGTTAGATAAATATAACATCTAAGTATAACCATCTAAAAATTAACCTGTCAAGGGAGCGCGTTGTCTCATAATTATTTCTTATTTGTCACTTTTAATTTGTACAGCGGCCGGCCTTAGGGACCGCCCATGTCCAGGGCATTTCCTATTTTGGCATTAAATTCCCCTTCGGTCATTTCGCCTTTCAGGAAGTCGGTAATAATAAGGCGGATCACCGGGGGGAATGTTTGCCAATACCGGTCGGGCCAGGAACCCATTTCGCCCCGGAGTTCCCGGTCTTCTTTTTCGTCCATCCGCCCCAGGGAAAAGGCGATAAACTGCTCCACCATGGAGGCCAGAAGATCCCGGGGAAGCGCTTCCCCGGCTTCCTCTTCGGGGATCAACTCCCCGAGGAGTTCCGCGATCTGTTCGTCCCCCAGCTCCGGCGCCTCCCGCCGGATGATCCGTTCCGCCATGGAACGGACCGTGTCCTTAAGGCCCTGTATACCGGCCCCGGTAGTAATCCGGGAGGAAAGGTCCCGGGCGAGTTTCTGGGGATCCGGCAGGTTCCGCATCCCCCCAAAGAGGGCTAAATCCCGGCGCCGCCTTATCACCGCGGCGGCCACCGCTTCAATGGCCTGCTCATTGCAGCGGTTCAAAATATAATCGATTACCCGTACCAATTCCGGATCTGCCATGGGCTAAGGATAATCCTTCGGGCCTTCTCTAACAAGACCGGTAAATTGGGACACCATCCATTAGGATCGATATCCCCCTATCTGATCAGGGCGGCCAGGTCTTCTCCGACGGCTGCCAGATCAAGGCCCTTGGTGAATTGCAGACAGGTCCCCGAGGGATACCGGACCTTTTCCACCCAGGCAGGGGGTATGGCGGAGAGGCCATATTTAGCCCCCAGGATAGCTCCGGCCACCGCCCCGATGGTATCGGCATCCCGGGCGAAATTGGCCGCCAGGACCAGGCCGCTTCTAAAATCCCGGTGTTCCAGCTTCAGCACCGCAAATGCTGCGGGAATAGCTTCGGCGGTAGTGGCCCAGGTGCTGGCCCGGAGGCGGTCGTGGAGGGGCATCCAGCAGTCCAAGATATTTCCCTGGGCTTCCTCAATCAGCCTAAAGGCTGTGGTCAAATTATGGTACAGCCAACTATCGGAGGGGACGAATTTCATGGCAGCGCTGATAATTTCTTCCATGCCGCCGTCAACCATGGCCACCGCCACCGCCACCGCCACGGCCTGGGCGCCCCAGATACCGTCCCCGTAGTGACTTATGGAGGCATCAATTTCCGCCAGGGCGGCGGCCCCTCCAGGATCACCGGCTTTTATGATACCCACCGGGGGAATCCGCATGGCCGCGCCGTCGCTCATGTGGAAGGTACTGAATTTCCCCGAAAGGGGGGGCCGGAGTCCTGCCCGGAGGTTATCCGCCGCAGCTTTTTCGCTGGCCCCACCCCGCTTGTATTCATCCTGGACCACCACATTCTCAAACCAGGCCCGCACCACCGCATCTTCGGTTAAAGCCCCCCCGCAGGTGATCAGGGTTTTCGCGGTGAGGAGGGCAAATTCGGTGTCATCGGTACTCCAGGATGCCCCGGAGTTAAAATCGGTGGTGATACCGTAGGTCTCCCGGTTGGCCTGGGTCCTTGCCGCGTCCCCCAGGGAATCCCCAACGGCTAAACCGATAAGGGCCCCCAGCGCCTTTTCCCGGACCAGAGCCGGGTTCTTAATCAAATCTTCTCGTGTTTTCATATATCTCAAAGCTCCCGCAGGGTAAGATTGCCGAATCCGCAGCGTCCCATACCGAATAGGGCGTATCCCGCCATACCGTGATCCAGGGAACTGTCCCGGCAGCTTAAAAGCCAGGTTCCGTCAATGGCCGCCCTGAGTTCTTCCCCCCGGGCTTCAAACGCTATACGATAGGGTCTATCGTATTCCCAATGAAAGGGGACCGAAACCAACCCTGTCATGGTTTTATCCTGTTTCAGTATGGATACCCTGCCGGCGCCGTCAAATCCGGCATAATACCCCCGCCGGGCTCCCTGGATACGCAGCCCCGCAAGGTGGGAAACCCCATTGTGGGGAACCAGAGTTCCCTCCAGGGATATGTCCCGCATATAGTAGTTCCCCGTCATGGCCTCCCCCCGATCCGCCGTCATAGCCTCCATATATACGGTCCCCAAAGGGTCCCGTTCCAGGCTCCAGGCGCCCCGGTTATGGCTAAAGGAGGTAACCGAACCAAATTCCTTTGCCTGTTGGGCCAGATCGATGGTATAGTTCCCCTTACCCTCAGCGGTAAAATGGTCAATATACAGGCAGCCCAGATCCTTGTTTTTTACCGGAGAGTTCGCCTCAAGGATAAGTCCCACCTCGTCGATCATGGCTCCCACAAGCCGGGGATCCTCCGGGGATATGGTGAAGGTGAGTTCATGCCAGTCCGGGTCCCTATATATGGCCCCCCCCAGGGGGATACAGGCCTTGGTGGCGGTGTTCCGTACATAGGGACTTATGGAAATACTTTCCCCGCTGAACCTCTCCAGTCTAAAACGGATACGGACGGTTTGTCCCGGATAAATGGTGGGGGAAAAAACCGGCATATACCGTTCGTCGTCAAAATCCTCCCGGCGGTAGAAAGGCTTGTAGTAAATCCTGCAGCTTTCCCCCCGGATCATGCGGTCAAAGAGGACCTCCAGGGCGCCGGAATTGTTTACCCCGCCCCGGGGGTTATGCCGGGCCCGGCAGGAATTGGGGTTGGAAAGACGCAGATTATGGGTTGAACCGGGGAGGAGAAAATCAAAGTCCACAGTCCCGTCGGTAATCCGCAGTAGATCGGGGACCTTTTCTTTCTGCAGCCGATAATGGGCGGCAGCTATTTTTTTGGCATAACCGGGAATGTCCAGGATATTAAGGCTTCCGGAAATGCCCGAAAGCACTACCCCGTCATTGACGGGAATCCGGTAAGCTTCGGGGATCCCCGCTATCCCGTAGGCCACCCCCAGGATGGTCCCCACATTGCCGGCGTTACAGTCCGTATCCCAGCCGGCCATGGTCGCTATTTCGATGCCCTGGGAAAAACTTCCGGCATATACCAGGGCCATGGCACATACCCCCGCATTGGGAATGATGTGACAAGCGCCGGGGTATTTGTCGTACCCCCAGTTTTCCTGTAAATAGGTCAGGCAATCCCGCCAGGAACCGCCGTGGTCCCGGTGAAACTCCCGGACACCCCGGACCACCCGGGCATAGGAGCTTTCCGGGGGAATGTGATCCAGGGCAGTATCTAAAATTCGATCCCGGCCGTCAAAGGCCGCGGCGATACAGGCGGCGATAAAAGCCGCCCCATGCAGGGCTTCGCCATCGTGGGAAACACCCGCCGCGGTAAGCGCCAGTTTCGCCGCCATCCCGGGATCGCCGGGACAGGCCAAACCCCAGGTGTCGATAAATATCTGTCCCCCGATCTGCTCCGCCAAGGTTTTACCGTTGGTGACTATGGAACCTGATCGGGGGGCTTCCACCCCCTGTTTGAGGTTTTCGTAGGCCGTATGTTCGGTACTGATCCCGTACCCGCCCCACCAAAACATGCCCACCCCGTCCCGGGTATAGTTTAACCAGGCTTCGGCCACGTCCTGGGGCCGGAGGCCGTGGTCAAAGGCCCCATCCTCCAGGGCCCGGAAGAAGTAGACCGGCCCGTTCACATCATCATCGGCGGCGAAATTTTTAAAATCCTTTACATACCCGGTAATTTCACCGTAAAAACGCTTGATCCGGTCACTGGTCCACAGACTCGGTTCCACCGGGGCCCCTAAACGGATCCCGATATTCATGCCCAAAAAACCAGCGTAGACCTTGGTAAGGTATTCCAAATCGGTCATATATTCCTGAGCCGGACCGCTAGTTGAGGACCGTGGCCAAATATTCACTGATCTGGGCGCCGCCGCTGGCATTCCATTTGGTGACAAATTCGGCAAAGTCTGAGATCGGCCGGACCCCCCGGATAATGTCGGTGGAATACTCCAGGTAGAGTTTATCCATGGCGTCCTTGAGGGGTATCAGATCTTCGGGAAGCACCACGTTGGTGTCCGGGCTAAAGTATTGAGAGGCGGCTTCCAGGGAGGCGGCCCCCGCTTTGGTCATCACCTCCCCTACCACATTGGAGGTATCCAGGCCGTTGAACCCTTCATGGACCCGGGCCCACCAGGAGGAAAACGCCGGGGTAAGGACATATTTACCATCGACTAAGTTGTAGTGGGTCCCTTCCAGACCCAGTTTGTCCAAAACCCGGCCCTGGGGACTGGCCATAAAATCCAGGAAAGCCCAGGCCGCGTCTTTAACCTGAGAATCCGCATTGATGGCGAATCCCCGGGGCTCCTTGGAAACGTCCAGGCTCTGGTAGGCGTGGCTTATCCCCTTGGCCGGAGGCAGTACCACCAGGTGGACCCCCTGGGTCTCAAACATCTTGTTGTCATACACATCGATCACCGCCCCGGCAGACCCGGAAACCCAGCCGGCGGTTCCCTCATAAAAAGCCTGCTCCATGGTATCCCAAGCTTTGGTGACGTATTCATTGTCCAAAAGGCCCTCCCGGAAGAGTTTCGCGTAAAAGTCCAGTTTGTTTTTATTCTCGTCGGTCACGTGATAATACACCCAGGCATTGCCTTTTTTCATAATCGTGGAAGTAACCCCAAAGGCATGGTTAAATACCGCGTCGAGTTTAAGGATGGTACCGTCGGTGGTGACAGGCCATTTGACCAAGCCCGTATCTTTCAGTTCTTTAAAGAGGGCGTAATAATTATCCACGGTGGGGTCCGCCATGAGGGCCGGGGCGCTTCTAAGCTTTTGGAAGTGATCCTCCCGGATAACGGGGATCTGAATCCGGGGCGGGGCAAGCCACAACAGGTAGGGATAATTTGCCAAGGCCGCCTTGTTATGATCCTGTAAAAGCCCCTTAACCCATTGGGACTTTTCCACATAGGGACCTAAATCGATAAGCAGCCCTTCCTGGGCTATAGGTAAATCGCCGCCCTGAAAATAAATCACGTCCGGGGTAAACTGCCCGGTACGGAAGGCAATGGGAACCACCGTGGCATAGGCGCCGGTGGGGGCACTGAGGAATTCCAGGTCCACATACATACCCTGGGAGGCCATACCCTCCTCAATCAAAAGTTCCAGTTCTTTGGTTACTTCCTTATCCGTAATGGGGTCCACATCTTTTTTGATATAACTCACCTTTACCGGATTTTCCGCGGTTCCTATACCCGCGCCGGCGCTTAGCTCCTGGGGCTGCTCCTGCTTGGAACATCCGGCAAACCAAAAGACGGATAATCCCAGCATGAGGACAAAAAGAGAGAATAGATACTTTTTCATAACAAACCTCCTATGGTTATTCTTTTATACCTCCCCCCATCACATCCTTGGTATAAAATTTAAGGACCAAGGGGTAAAGTAATAGGATCGGAATCATGGCTACCATAATGGTAGCCCCCTTTAAGGCGTTGTAATCGGCCCGGGCAAATACATTATAATCCCAAATGTTCTGTTGGCCCAGGATGGATATGGTATCCCCTAATACCACAAATTGCCGGAGTATAACCTGCAGCACCGTATCGGTGGATTTACGGGTCAGGTAGATGCTGGCTTTAAAATACTCATTCCACCGGATTACCGCGTAAAACATAGAAATGGTGGCCGCCCCGGATTTTACCAGGGGCAAAACAATGGAAACCAACATCCGCCAGTGGCCAGCCCCATCGATACGAGCCGCCTCGCTGATGGACTGAGGCACCTGTTCAAAATAACGCATCATAATGATGAGGTAATATACATTGACCGCGGTTACCAGGATAACCGACCATTTGCTCCCCATAAGTCCTATACGCTGGATCAAAAGGTATTCGGGCACTAAACCGGGATTAAAAAGCATCATAAAAATAAGAAACACCATGATAGGTTTTTTTAAGGCTAATTGGGGACGGGTTAATGCATAGGCCGCAGTGGTGGTTAAAAACATATTGATAAAGGTCCCCACCACGGTAATAATCACCGAATTCCACAGGGCGGGCATCAAAATAGGATGCCGGAATACGATACGGTAATTGATAAAATCAAATTCCCTGGGCCAGATGATGAGGCCGCCCATAGAGGGGGACGCCCGGGAACTTGAGAGAGATTTGGCCAATATATTCAGCAGGGGAACTATCATGGTGAGGCTCAGGGCACCCAAGATAAGCATAAGCAAGATCTGACCGGCCGTTATTTTTCGTCTTACCAGGGCCATCACCACACCCCTTTACCGGTTAAGGACTTGGACACGATATGGGTTCCCAATACCAAAAAGACCCCCACCACCCCTTTGATCAGGCCCACCGCGGTGGCCAGGGAATATTGCCCCTCCACCACGCCGATGCGGTAAATATAGGTATCCAAAATATCGATGGTACTTTCCACTGCGGCATTGGAGAAGTTTAATACCTGATCAAAGCCCGCGTCCAGAAAAAACCCCAGGTTCAGGATAAAAATGGTGATCATGGGGGTGACCAAGGCGGGGAGTATGATCCGGCGGATCATGGTAAAACGGCCCGCCCCATCGATCTCCGCCGCCTCATAAAGGGAAGGATTTATGGTCAGGATGGCGGTAAAAAAGAAAATCGAGTCCCAGCCCAGACTACGCCAAGCCTCACAAAACATCAATATCCACCGGATCATCCCCCGGTTGGTCATAAAATCCACCGCCGGCGCCCCAAACAAAGCGCGGATCTCGTTTACCCCGCCGGAGAGGGATAAGGCGTTGATCCAAATACCCGCGATTACCACCCAGGATAAAAAGTGGGGCAGATAGGAAACAATCTGGATATACTTACGGAACAGGGAAAGCCGCAGTTCGTTCAGCATAACCGCGAAAATCACAAATCCGGGGAAAAGGAGTATATACTTCATTACGCTGATAATCAGGGTGTTGAGGAGGATCCGGGAAAAGGCGGGACTCGTGAAGATCATTCTAAAATAACGCAGCCCCACGAATTGCCAGGCCCCCCGGGCGCGGAACTGAAAAAAGGCCAAGCGCATATTAAGGATAGGGATGACCCGGAATATAACAAAAAATAAAAGCGTGGGAAGCAGCATGAGGTAGAGAACCCGTTCATTCCACAACCGTTTCCGCCAGGGAACCGATATATTCAGCAAAGCCGGCATATGGTTTTTCATACCGTATTCTCTCCTAAGGGATAAGCAATTCCATCAAAGGGACGTGTTGTTGTGCCCCATATACATCACGGTCGCCGGAGGTTCCCGAAGACACGGCCCGCTTATAGGTAATTTTGATACCCAGAGCGGCTTCAAAAAAAACAAACTCCTGAATATCCCCGGGGGCTAATCCGTAGGCTGCCGAGACAGACCCCGGGGTAATAACCCCGCTTTGTACCACCCGGCGGTACTGTTCCCTATCGTCAAACAAAACATCCAGGGTGATAAGAAAGGGACCTGAATTTTTGCTCCGCAGTACTTTGGCCAAATCCCCTAACCGTTCCATCCCGTCCTCCTTTCCGGGCTTTGCCCCCGGGAAGCTTCCCCGCCGGGAGACCACCATTCCAGGGGGAACAGAGCGGTCGGATCATCTACCGGCATAAGGTGGTACACCGAAAATTCGTAGACCGCACCGAATTCCACATCGCTGGGGGCATAGGGAAAGGCCAAATTCCCCGCAGTGGACTTTCGCCCCTGGTATCCGTAGTGCATAAAGGTTGAACGCAGGGACGCGCATAAGGCGGATGCCAACTCCTGGGTGTCCGCCAGGACTTCAAAAAGCACCCCCAGTTCATGGGGTATTTGTTTTGAAGGCTCCAGTTCCCCCATAACACCATTCTTACCGTAGTTAAAAAAGTTAATGCAATACCGGTCCCCGGGGATCTCCCGGTACTGTTCGGCCACACTTGTCCTGACCGCCGTTTCCACGGCGTCAATTTGTCCGATTAAAAGGGGATCCCGAACCCCGGCAATCACCAAGGTCCGGTAAGCTACCCGGCGGGCCCCCTCCAGTTTAATACAATAGGGAAGGACAGCCTCCACCTTACTCCCGGTAACCCGGACCCGGCTGCCTTCCCGTTGGGTAAAGGTACAGCGAGACAGATCCAACACCACCCCCGGACCGTGGTGAATATAGGGATGGTCCTTTTCATAAAAGGTATGGGCGGCTACGCTGAGGGGGGTACAGCGCCGGGAAGAATCGCAGGGGTACACTTCAAAATAATCTTCCTCCAGAACCCCCATCATACAATCCTTGGCGGTTCCGGGGTCACAGCACAGGGCTCCGCACTCCAAGACCTTACCCAGGTGGTAACTCAGGGCGGGGTCATATCCCCGGTGTATACCCAGGGCCGCAAAGGGAGCCGGATCATAGGCCCTGCCGCAAATAATAAGCCCCGCCCCCCCATCCAGGGCCTTGAGGATGGGTTCCACCCCCATTTGGGCCACCACCCCGGTGGTTTCGGCCAAGACCTCCTCCCGGAGGGGCGAGACCCCTTGCCCCAGCGGGGTAATTTTACCGGCGCGAAGGGCCTTCCGGATGACCCCATGGGAGATATCCGCCCAGATAAGCGCCGTTTTTATGGGACCGAGGTTTTCTTCCCGCCAAATTTCATCGATGATCGACAGGGTCCATTCCATATGGATACAGCCCCCACTCCCTCCGGCGGAACCGATAATAACCGGTATATTCAGGGAGGCGGCGCCGGTGATGATCCGTTTGAGGTCCTTTTTTGCGGCAAGACGGCTCACAATGGCCACCCCCGCACCGAGCTTATGGGGACCCGCATCGGTGGAACCGGCGTCAACGATAATCGCATCGGGTCTGTCGGCTAGTCCGGCCGAAAAGGAACTATCAGGAAACCCATAGCCCAGAATGCCGCACGGAGAGAGTATTTTGACCATCCATTATTCCTTTGCCCCATAAAGCGATCCCCAGTATATAACCAAATAAAGCTATTTGTCAAATTTTCCGGATCGACCAAAATTTGTACCTGGCACTCCGCCCCCGGCCCGCTATGCAGCCCCGCCTGTTTTGAGCATACTATCCCCATGAGACTGGTTGTACTCGGTTCAGGCACCTCCCATGGGATACCGGTGGTGGGTTGTGACTGTCCGGTGTGCCGTTCAGAGGACTCCCGGGATAAGCGAATGCGGGCATCCCTTTATATCGAAGGAGCCGGGGGAGAACGGGCGGTGATTGATACGGGGCCGGAATTCCGGCTTCAGGCGCTCCGGGCGGGGATACGCAGGCTGGACGCCCTCTTCCTCACCCACTCCCATGCGGACCACATCCACGGCTTGGACGACCTGCGGCCCCTGTGTTCTGAAGGGCCCATTCCGGTTTACGGGAACCGCCAAACCCTGGCGGAGTTACGGGAGCGGTTCTCCTATATATTTAAACAAACCCAGCAGGGGGGAGGGAAGCCCCGGATCATCCTTAAGCCGGTCCGGGGCCCGGTCAGGCTGGGGGGCCTTACCCTTACCCCGGTGCCTGTCAAGCATGGGGACCTGGACATTTTGGGCTGGAAAATAACCGAAGCGGGGATGGAAGCGGCGGTCTACCTTACCGACGTAAGCCATATCCCCCAGGTCTCCCTGGACCTTATCCGTAACCCGGCGGTCTTTTTTATCGGCGGCCTCAGGGCCCGGCCCCACGAAACCCATTTTACCTTTGCCCAGGCCCTGAACACGGCCCGGGACCTGGGGGCAAAAGCGGCGTACCTTACCCATATCTGCCATGAACATTCCCACCGGGATATTGAGGAATACTGCCGGGCTTTTCAAGAAAAAACAGGCGCCCCGGGGTTCATGGGGCCGGCCTATGACGGTCTGGAACTGGTACGCTAAACCTTTTTGGTGATAATATCGCTTTTAAGGCATCGGGTACAGATCTTAAGGGTGATGGTGGTCCCCCCAATTTCAGTCTTGACCTTTTTCAGATTAGGCTTCCAGGTGCGGCGGGTATGATTTTTTGCGTGGCTCACCGAATTGCCGGTAATCGTGTGTTTTCCGCATATATCGCAGGTCCGGGACATAACAAACCTTCCTTAATAAGAAACCTCCGCGCAAGCGGGTTCTTGGGTATCTTGAGTAGCAAAACACTAGCAAAAATAACAAATAAGATCAAGGGCCCGGGACGGAATTATTGGTCCAGCAGGAGGATAATTCCGGCGGAACGGCGCATTTCCCGGGCGAGTTGCAGGGGGGTTTTGCCGTCCTGGTTTCTGATATTTCTATCGGCCCTCAGTTCAAGCAAATATTTGATGGTTTCCTCCCCGGCGCCCTCATACCGGACCGCATGGTGCAGGATGGTATCGCCATTGGAGTCCCAGGTGTGAATGGCCGCCCCACCGAACAGGGCGTTCATCGCGGGTTTCCCCTTGTCAAGGGCTATCCGCGCCGGACTTTGCCCATCCTGGGCACGGGAAAAAACATCCGACCCGTTATCGACCAAAAACCGCGCCGTGTTCCAGGCCTCCAGGTCCACGGCCAGCCTGAGGGGGGTACGCCCCTGGGGGTCAAGGGCGGTGACTTCTCCGCCCCGTTCAAGGATGAGCCCCAGCATGGGCAGGGAAGCGCCCTGCTGAACCGCGATATGCAGGGGGGAGCATCCATCGCCATCGGTAGATTGGATCCAGTCATTGGTGAGCAGGGTCCAGACCATCTGGGGAGAATTGGTTTTGGTTAAGGCGAGCTGGAAAGGGCTCTGTCCCTGGAGGTTTTTTATGTGGATATCGGCCCGGTCTATGATCAGGCTGACCAGATCGAAGCGATCCATGGCAATGGCGATATGCAGGGGGGTATTGCCCCAGATATCACGAACCAGGGGATCCGCGCCGGCGGCCGCGAGATACGCCACCATCCCGGTCAAGCCCGCCCGGAAGGCTTCCATAATGGGGGTATTGCCCGCATTATCCCGTACTTCCAAATCAGCGCCGTTTTCGATCAACAGCTTTTCAAACCCGGACATTCCCAGCCGTACCGCATCATGGAGGGGCGTTTTTTTGTTCATAGTATTGGGGGCATTTATATCCGCGCCGGCCTTGATCAGGGCTCCCGCCCCGGCCATGGCATTCCAGCGAATCGCCATGTGGAGGGGGGTATTCCCCTGGTTGTCCCGGACGGAGACCGAGGCCCCCGCCAAGATCAGGGTCTGAACCGTGGAAAGGGCATTGATCTTAATCGCCTCGAAGATGGGGGGCTCCCCGGCGTTATTTTGCGTGTCAACCGCCGCCCCGCTCCTGACAATGGTGGGAATATGGGCGTCCTGCTTCCACTGGGCCGCATAATGGAGGATGGTATTCCCCAAACCATCCCGGACATTGATGACCTTGGGGGTCAAGGCCCATTCCCGCAAACCGCCGGGGGCGGTAAATATCAGGGAGAGGGGGGTTTCACCCGCGGCATTGGTGATAAACAGATCCGGCTCAAAGGGGGAGGACAAAAACAGTTCCCCGCTTTCCTTGACGTTTTGCCGTATCGCCAGATGGATGCTGGTGTCCCCTGCCCCATTACGGGCATTAATCCACGCCCCGGTTTTCAGCATAAGGTTCACGACCGCGGCGTCCCCGCGATGCCGCACGGCTTTATGCAAAAGGGTATCCCCGTTACGGTCATACAGAGAAACGGTTCCCGGGGTAATCAAAGCCGGCAGCGTTGGGCTCTGATCCAGCAGCGCCCGGTCAAAGGGGCTTATCCCCTCATTATCCTTCGCAAAAATATCCGAATTATAGGACAGTAGGGGGGCAATATAGGTAACCCGGTTCTCCTGGACCGCAAGGTATAGGGGGGTCTTGCCGTCATTATTACGGATCGATACATCCGCCCCGCCGGAAAGCAGGCGCAGAATAATCTCCGCATCCCGGTTGAGGGTGATCATCGCGTGAAGGGGGGTATCGCCGTATTCATTCCTGATATTCGGATTGGCCCCGTTGGCAAGGAGAAAATTCAACACTTCCCGGTGCCAATTTTCGGCAACGGCCAAGTGCATCGCGGTATTTCCCCTGGTATCCTGGGCATTTATATCCGTCTTGCCGGCGATGAGCCGCCGCATAATGTTAATATTGCCCCGCTTAACCGCCTCGTGAAAGGGGGTGGCGCCGGCGGCATTCCGGACATCGACCTTCGCCTTTTTATCCAGTAAATATTGGAGCAGCCCCTCATAATTACCCGCCGCGGCAAAATGCAGGGGCGCGTTTCCGTCTAAGCTCGGGATGTTATAATCGGTGTTTTGAACCGCCGGGGCTAAATAACTGAAAAGGGGATTTTCCGAATACGCCCCCGCCAGGATGAGCTGCTCCGCGGTTCTCATCGCGCTGATGCTTTCCGGCCGGCTCAAGGCAAGATCCAGGGCGGTTTTTCCCTCGTTATCCCGTTTATTGACGGAGCCTTTTCCATCCGTCACGGCGATACGCCCGATGAGCTGGTATCTTTCCTCCCCGGCGGCGATATGCAGGATCGTCCGTCCCAGGGCATTCGTGGAGCTTACGGACCGCGGGTTGAGGAAGGCGGAAAAATAATCGCCCCCCCGGAGCAGAACATTTCGGGCCAGGGTTGAATTATTTTCATGGATATCCGCCCCGGCTTCGACCAGGAGTTTAACAATTCGGATATTGGTTTCCCGATCCTGTTGTATCTTTTCTATATTTTTAGTGGCCCTCCGCCGGACAAATGCCGGGGTGGTTTCATCCTGTAAGATAAGACGCTGTTCGGCTTCTAGGGCCTCGAATTTGTTTAAATTTTCCCAGGTGATCCAGAGGGGGCTCCGGCCCTCGTTATCCTTACGGTTTACATCCCCTCCCAGGTCAATGATAAATTTAACCAAACTATCGTCCAACAGATCCACCGCCATGTGAATCGGCGCCCTGCCCTGATCCTGGCTGTCCTCATTGGGGGAATTAACATCTCGCATTCCCTGGAGAAATTCCCGGGCTTTTTGCCGTTTGTCCAGGGAAAGCTCCGTCCAAACAGGCTGACTCTGGCATCCCGAAAAAATCAGAAGCAAAACAGCGATAAGGACAAAAACGTATCCAAAACGCATGGCAATTCCCCTTGAACCAGTTTCAATGCAGCCGTTTTTGAAACAACCGCTTCTATTATATATCCAAAAAAGGGAATTTGTTAAGAGCATATCCTACTTTTTAGTGCTTTTTTGGGTGAAAACACCCCCTGTTCACGGATATGACCGTTTAAAGGCCCGGACCCGGGCGGAGGCGGTGGTACTGAGGGGGGAACGATCCCCCCGGACCAGGTACCGGTACCCCAAACCGGCGATCATGGCGCCGTTATCCCCGCAAAGTTCCAGGGGGGGGAAGAGGCACCGGAGGTCCTTCCGTTCCGCCAGCCTGAGCCGGAGGTACGAGTTGGCAGCTACCCCCCCGCCGGCGACGATGGTTGTGAGCCCGATGTCCTCCACGGCCCGGAAAAGGCTCCTCAGCAGGATATCCACCGCGGTTTTTTGGAAGGAAGCGGCAATATCCTGGGGGCCGGCGCTTCCTTTTTTGACCTGAAAGTGCGCCAATTGGTTTATCACCGCGGTTTTTAGTCCCGAATAGGACAGATCATAGGGGTGATCCCCCTTGTACAGGTTGGGCAGGGGGAAGCGGAATGCCTCGGGATCGCCGGTTTGCGCCAGTTTATCGATAGCGGCCCCGCCGGGATAACCAAAACCGTAGTATTTCGACACCTTATCGAAGGCCTCCCCCACGGCGTCGTCAATGGTAGTTCCCAGGACGGTGATATCGTCAAAATCATCCACCCGGCAGATAATGCTGTGTCCCCCGGAGACGAGGAGCCCCAAAAAGGGGTATGCCGCCCCGGATAGGGGGTCTTGGGGCGAATGGTGCAGCTGGCAGGCGTAGAGATGGGCCAGCATGTGATCCACCGCGATAAAGGGAAGATTCCGGGCCCAGGCAAAGGCCTTGGCAAAACTCACGCCCACCAGGAGGGAACCCAGCAGTCCCGGATGGGCCGTAACGGCTACCCCCCCTATATCGCCGGGGCCGATGCCGGCATTATCCAAGGCTTCCTTGACCACGGCATAGATCCACTCGGTATGCTTACGGCTTGCTATTTCGGGGACCACCCCGTTATAGACGGCATGAAAGGGGATCTGGGTGGCCACCACATTGGATAAGGGGACCCTGCCATCCTCCACCACCGCGGCGGCACATTCGTCACAGGAGGATTCGATTCCTAAAATCTTCATGTACCCAGGTCACCAAAATTCTTCCAGGCTTGCCGTGCCCATCATGAACCGGGATATGGTCGAAAGGGAATACCCCTCCTCCACCAGATCGGGATAAAGCTCTTCCAGGGTTTCGGCAAGCTCCGTAGACCAGGTATGCCCGATCATCACCGCCGATCCCTTGCGGTCCGCCTGCCGGAGTCCATCCTGGACATACCGAATCATGGCGGCCTTTTCCTGTATATTGTCTAAAAACACATCGCGCTCCCCAATCTTTATTCCCATACGCTTCGCAACCGCGGGCGCCGCCGTATCGGCGGTGGTCCTTGAATCCAAAAAATATATCCTATGTTCCCGGCATAGGGCAAGTATGATCTCCATGATCTCCGGCTCCATGGTTATTTTTGAGCCCTGGTGATTGTTCATCCCTGCCACCGGGCCTATCTCCGCTAAATTCCGCTCCACTATGGCCCGAATTTCCCCGGCGTTCATCCCCGTATAGATCGCCCCGGGACCCGGATTTTGTCCCCCCAGGGCCTCCATGGGCTGGTGGAGGAACACCTCTTTACCCGCGGCCCGGATACGCCGGGCGGCTTCGGCGGAATGGGGCAGCCCCGGCAGTACCGCTATGGTAAGGGGGCCGGGAAACCGGAGGAAAGGGTCCAGCTCCGCAAGATTGTTCCCCGCGTCGTCGATGATAAAAACCAGGACCTTTGGCCGGGCAGGCCCCGGCCGCTCCGGCGGACCTGCCCCGGGGGAAATTGGCGCGGTCCTAAGCGGTTCCACCGGCTTTGCTGCCGGGGGCTTGGCCGGGGTATGGGGCTGCTCCGGTTCCGCGGGCGTAACCCTGGGCGGCGGCTCCGCAGGCGGCGTCTTGACCCGGGCCGGGGCTTCTTCAGGAGGGGACTTGGCCGGAGGCGGCTCCGGGGATCGTTGGACCGGGGGGGATTCGGCAACCGGCAGCTCCCGGACCCGCTCCGCCGGAGGAACAGGAGCCGCGATTTCCTCCGGGGGTTCCGCCGCCTCCTCTGCGGGGAGTAACGGACCGGCTGAGACCGGAACGGATTCCTCCGGCGCCGCGGAATGAAGGGTAATCGTTATCACGGAAATCATCATTGCCAGGCCAATCAAGGCCACCGCAATGAGTACCACGAGGATCTGGTCCTTTATCACCAGGGCTTTGCGGGTCCGCTTTTTCCGCCGATGAGCCTTTTTTCCGGCGGGAACAGCCCCCCTTTTTGAACGTTTTTCCACCATTTTTGAAGATACCCTTTCGGCTGCTATTGGTCAATGAGGGGCTTTTACAAAGTGGTGCCCGTTATCAGGGCATATTAGTGTCTACCAGGTGCTATAGGCTGAACTTTGTGGTAAAGTTTAGCCCGGGGGTTCCGGTAAATACGTTGATGGACGCGCCCAATGATGTTTGAAACACCAGCCAGTCAAAGCCGAATCCGCCGAAAAATTGCATCTGGAAAAAAGATTTTTCCGGTCCCAGGGTTGCATTTATTTCAGTAATATTCGCCGGATTCGCCGGTACCGGCACCGTTAACGTTATGGTTCCTTTGTTTTTACCGGTCATCATTTTGAGTCCCAAATAGGGAATAAAAAAGCCGCCCAGGGTATACGACGCCTGGCCGCCAAAATAAACGGTATTGGTGGAAAGTTCCCCATCAAAATATTCGGTATCCAGGTTAAGGGCCCAGCGGGCATAACCCAGGTTGGCGGAAACATTCGGGATGGCCCCGTTTTGCTTGATAATTAAATACCGGGCGTCCAGCCCCCAATTCGTCCATCTTAACCCTATCCCTGAATCACCGCTTCCCAATAACGAGCCCAGATCCAGGGTAAAAAATGAAAAACCCAGATCAAAGGGAAGATTCACCCCGGCGGTTTTAATTCCGCCGATCCGGGCGTCTATCGATATAGAGGGCAACGGCAACATCGGGAAGGGAATTATGTCGTCACCGCTCAGGATTTTTCCGACTTTATTGAGATTGTCGGTCTTCATAAGCCCGGCACCGACATTCAAGAAACCGATGGTAAAATGGGGAAGCTCCCGGGTTACTTTGCCGGATTTTTTGGTAATTTCGGGGTACGGATTTTGAATCAGGTAACCTATCCAGGCCCGGGGCTCAATATTCTGCTGGGTCGCCGCATCGGGAAATACCCTGACAAAGGAGTCCATCATATCCGACATCTCCCTTTCGGCATTCTCCAAATCCTTCATAGCATCCTTCACCTCAGGTATATTCTCCGCCCCAGGCGGGAGCACGATTTCCGAAAACCCAAGTCCGCAGAGGACAACCAAACATAAAACCACGAACACCCACTTTTTCATGTCGACCACCTTTATAAGTCCCCGCAGGACCATAGAGTTATTTGAGATAATTGTCTCCTTTTTATCATCACCTTAGCGGATTGTCAAGGGGTCATATTGACCCAAAAACCGGGTAATTTTGCAACCTTAACCCTCTGCTGCTCCTCTAATAGAGTGTCCGGAAGCCGTAAGTTCCGAACAAGTCCCATATCCGGGGGTACAGGGGTGATTTATTTAGAAAAAATGACCATCGCCGAATTGGGGCTTAGGGCAGCGGAGAAATACCGGCAGCGGAAGGCCTTTGAAATATACGGGGACGGTCATCTATACGCCGGGGTAAGTTTTGAGGAATTCGGCCTGCGGATCCGGCAGTTCGCCGCGCTGCTCTGTTCCCTGGGGCTTAAGCCGGGGGACCGGGCGATGATCCTCTCGGAGAACCGCCCCGAATGGGCCATAGCCTATTTTGGGACCGCCCTGGCAGGGGTGGTGATCGTGCCGGTCCTCACCGATTTTCCCGCCGGGCATATCGCCGGCCTCGCGGCCCACGCGGAGGTATCCGCCCTTTGGGTAAGCGGCAAATTTGCCCAAAAACTGGGAGCCGCTGGTTTTGATCCCGATATCCCCGTGATATACCTGGACACCCTCCGGGAGGAGGAAGCCGCCGGAGGGGAACCAACAACCCATGCCCCGGCTGCCGTGGGGGGGAGCATCCGGGTTTCTATCCGGGGAAAGGTAAAGGAGATCCCCCTGCGGAAAATGGATCCCCGGAACCCCCGGGTCCCGCTATTCCCTGCATCCGGGGAGGATGACCTGGCGGCGATCATCTATACCTCGGGGACCACCGGTACCAGCAAGGGGGTGATGCTCTCCCACCGCAACCTGATCTTTACGGTCCTCGCCGCCCGGTCCCTGGTAAAAATCTTCCCCCGGGACCGGCTTTTTTCTATTATTCCCCTGGCCCATACCTACGAATGTACCCTGGGCTTGCTGATGGCGGTCCTGAGCGGGGCTTCCACCACCTACCTGGATAAGGCCCCCTCCCCGGCGGTGCTGATCCCGGCAATCCAGGCCCTGCGGCCCACGGCGATGCATACGGTTCCCCTGATCATCGAAAAAATATACCGGGGCCGTCTGCTCCCCGGCTTAACGGCCAATCCCCTGTACCGGTTCCCCCTGACCCGTCCCCTGGCGCTTAGTCTGGCGGGACAGAAACTGCTGTCCTTGTTTGGCGGGGCGGTCCGCTTTTTCGGCGTCGGGGGAGCCGCCCTGGCCGGGGACACGGAACGGTTTCTCCGGAAGGCCCAATTCCCCTATGCGCCGGGATACGGCTTGACCGAAGCGGCCCCCCTGGTGGCGGGAACCGGCCCCTTCAAAGCCCCGGCAGGGGCTGCAGGGAGGGTCCTGAAGGGGGTGGAGGTCCGGATCGTGGATAAGGACGGCCGGGTGGTGGGAACCAGCCTCCGGGGGCGTACCCCCTACCGGCCCTTTGCCGAAGGGGAGATCCAGGTCCGGGGGCCCAATATCATGCTGGGGTACTATCAGGATGAGGGCCTGACCCAAGAGGCCTTTACCGCCGACGGTTGGTTTAAAACCGGCGATCTGGGCTGTTTTGACCGGCGGGGCTTTCTCTACATCCGGGGCCGGCTTAAAACCATGATCCTGGGGCCTTCGGGGGAAAATGTCTATCCCGAAGAGATTGAGGGGCTGCTCACCAGTTCCGGCATGGCGGAAGACGCCCTGGTCTACCCCGGGGAGCGGGGGGAGCTTATCGCCCTTATCGTGTTAAGCGAAAAAGCAAAAACCATGCTGGCCGCCATCGGCGAGGTCCTGGGAGACTTAAAAAACGCGGTTAACCAAAAGCTGGCGTCCTTTTCCCGTATCAGCCGCATTGAGATTAAGAACGAACCCTTTGAA
Source organism: Treponema sp. TIM-1 (assembly GCF_046533115.1). Classification (NCBI taxonomy): domain Bacteria; kingdom Pseudomonadati; phylum Spirochaetota; class Spirochaetia; order Treponematales; family Treponemataceae; genus Treponema; species Treponema sp. TIM-1. The sequence goes on along the minus strand of NZ_JAJQRC010000007.1, from coordinate 58,201 downwards.
AAAACCCCTACCCAAAAGATCAAGCGGTTTTTATATACGCCGGGGGGAGAGAAGTGAATTAAGCAATTCACCGCAAAGGTGAAGAAAGCGGAATTAAGAAATTTACCACAAAGGCGCAAAAGGCGAAGAAGGGAGAAAGGAAGAAGAATTAAGAGGAAAGAACGAGGAAGAATGCCCATTCTTTCATTCTTCACTTTTCATTTTTTCCATCCCGGAAGCTGGTTAGGAAGCGCAGGAGGTTATCCATGGTGAGGCTCAGATCGCTTTTGCAGCGGGTTCGGGCTTCCGGGAAGGGGATCGCCCGGCGGTTGGTGCTAAAAATCGCCCGGACCCCCTCGTCATAGGCCCCTTCAACGGCATCGCCGATATCCCCCACAATGGCGATTACCGGGACCCCCTGCTTCTTCGCCCGCCGGGCCACGCCGATCACCACCTTGCCCCGCAGGCTCTGGGAATCGATCTTCCCTTCGCCGGTAAGGACCAGATCGGTTCCCGGCAGCAGGCGGTCAAAATTCACCGTATCCAGCACGGTCTCGATGCCCATCTGGAGCCGGGACCCGAAAAAGGCGACCATGCCGCCCCCCATGCCGCCGGCGGCCCCCGCGCCGGGAAGGGCGGAAACATCGATCCCCAGTTCGCGGATCACGGCTGCTGATACGGCACGAAGTTCCCGGTCCAGGAATTCCACCATGGCGGTGTCGGCGCCCTTCTGGGGGGCAAAAACAAACGCGGCGCCCTTGGGGCCGTAGAGGGGGTTATCAATATCAACCATGGTGATGATCTCCGCGGCCAAGAGTTCCGGCGGCAACCCGGATCTATCGATCCGGGCAATACGGGAGAGGGTTCCCCCCAGGGGGATAAATTCCTTGCCGTCCCGGTCAAAAAAGCGGACCCCCGCAGCCGCAGCGGCTCCGGCGCCGAAATCATTGGTGGCGCTCCCCCCCAGGCCGACCACTATCTTTTTGCAGCCCCGCTTTGCCGCGTCCAGGATCAACTGCCCCACCCCATAGGTAGTGGTTTTATCCGCCTGGAGCCGATCCCCCACCAGGGGCAGCCCGGCGCAGGCGGCCATTTCGATCACCGCGGTACTGCCCCCGTCGATAAGGCCGTAAAAGCCCCGGATGTCTTCCCTGTAGGGCCCCTGAGCGGGGATAGTTATTTTTTCACCCCCCACCGCGGCCAGAAAGGCATCGACGCTTCCCTCTCCGCCGTCGGCCACGGGGATGGAGAGCACTTCCGCGCCGGGGTAATACCGGCGGATCTGTTCTTCCATGATCGAACAGATCTCCTGGGAACTCATGGTACCCTTAAAAGAGTCGGGGATTAGGATGATCTTCTTCATGGAAGAATCTTGCTCCTTCAATACCGGGGCTGTTTCAAAACTAACGCCCTGAGACAGCCCCTAGGGTTAATGCAAAATAAGGGAAAGGATAAAGACCCCTGCCATACCGCAGAAACCTTCAATCAGGGTCGCGGTGGTCTGGGTCTTGTAACCCTGCTCCGGCGTCATGCCGCCAAAGTTGGTAACCACCCAGAAATATGAGTCGTTGGCATGGGACACGGTCATGGCCCCCGCGCCGATGGCCATGACGGTTAAGGCGGTCCGCGCCGGAGAATCAAGTCCCAGCGCTCCCAAGAGGGGGGCCACGATACCGGCGGTAGTGGTAAGGGCCACGGTCGAGGAACCCTGGGCGGTTTTTAAGATCGCCGAGAGGATAAAGGGGAAGAAGATCCCCACCACCGCCAGGGTCTGGGAATTTCCCGTGATAAACCCGACGATACTGGTGGAGGCGATAACCCGGCCCAGCACTCCCCCCGCGGCGGTGATGAAGAGGATCGGTCCGACGACTTTCAATGTTTCATTGGTTATCTCATAGAAACGCGCAAGTTTTTTGGCCACGCCAAGCTGCCAGATCGCAAAGATGACCCCCACGGCCAGGGCAATGATCGGCGTTCCCAGGAAGCTGCAAATTTGGAACAAAAATCCGGTCCATTTTGCCATAGAGGCAATCGAACCTAGGGCCATAAGGAGGATGGGGACAATGATAGGCGCCAGGGAGATACAACCGTTGGGGAGTTTACCGTAGGCGGCCACCAATTCCTCATAGGATTTGGTAACCCCGTCGATGTCGATATCCTCCGAAGATTTTACCTTGCCGCCGATGTACCGGCTATAGAGTATGGCGCCGATCAGGGCGGGAATAGAGACCAAAACCCCCAGACCCATGACGAGGAGCAGATTGTTCCCCACTCCCAGGGTATTGGCGGCGGCTATCGGTCCGGGCGTAGGGGGAATAAACACATGGGACGCATAGAGCCCGGTGGAGAGGGCAACGGTCATGGCCACACTGCTCACTTTGGTCCGTTTTACCAGCGCCTTGCGGATGGGATCGAGGATAACAAAACCGGAATCGCAGAATACCGGGATGGAAACCACCCAGCCCATAAGCTGTACGGCCAGTACCGGGTGTTTCGGCCCCACCACCTTGATCACCATATCCGCCAGCTTAAAAGCCGCCCCGGTTGCCTCCAGAACCGTACCGATCAGGGCGCCCAGGATGATGACGATACCGATACTGGTAAAGGTCCCGGAAAAACCCGCTCCGATAACATTTGCAATACCCTGAATGGTATTTCCGTCCGCGTCCTTCACGTTTACCAGGGGGATACCGGCAATCAAGCCGAAAAGAAGGGATACGGTCATAATCGACAAAAAGGGATGTATTTTGAATTTTGAAATAGCGAGGATCATTGCCACAATGGCAATAATAAAAACAACAATAAGACCAAAACCAGACATAGCTGCCTCCTCAAGAATAATAACAATTTTTTCAGAACCTGTGTTTTGAAACCGGCTCTTGGAACGATTTATACATTATATCAGGGGTTTTCAAATTCGTAAATGAGAAAGATAACAAATTTTTCCGATTTATTTGGGACGGCGGCCCTTGAGCCTTTATGGCGCTAAAGCCGTGCCGTGCCGGGGATTCCCCCTACTCACTACCGGTAGAATCTGCCTATGGAGCCTGCGAACCTGCGGTTCTTGTCTCCTCCGGCAGGGAATTCCAGAGAGGTGAGCAGGGGGAATTCCCGGCACGGCGCGGCCAATTGAAATAGGCTCAAGGGCCGCCTGGCAGTGGGTTTTTATGCTTTAGTAAGGAGAGGTTATCCTTCTGCGTTCCGCCTTGGAAGACGTCGAATCGGAGGTGGCCGTGGGGATGAATTTTCCCCTCCGGCGGGCGTTCAAGCCGTTTCGCCCAGTCTTCCATGGTCATGGGTATCTTCCGTTTTGCCATATCCTCGGCGAGATCTAAATAGGCGCTGACTATACGCCCCAGGGCTTCCAGTTCATCCTGGGTTAAATAGTTTTTGGCGATTACCACATCGGATTTAATGATTTTTCCGTCAGGCGCGTCTTCCCAACTGGTCAAGCCCATGTGTTCCCTGCCGGCGTCGGCGCGTTGGTATATCAATTCCGCCGCCGCGTGTCCGTGGATGGCCCAATGCAGCTTATTTTGAACCTTGGCGAAAAAATTAAGGGTGGTCTTGGCGCTTTTATCGTAATCCAGGGCGGTGGCGTAAATATCCGTGATTTTTTGGTAGAACCTTCTTTCCGACAGGCGAATTTCACGGATTTTTTCAAGCTGGCGTTCAAAATATTCGCTGGTGAGTATGGTCCCGCTGTTTTTCAGGCGGTCCACATCCATGACCCAGCCCTGAATGGTATAATCCTTGGCAATTTTATTCACCCATTTGCGGAACTGGACCGCCCGCTCTGAGTTGACCTTAAACCCCACGGCTATTATGGCTTGCAGGGCGTAATGCTTGGTATTATAGGATTTGCCATCGGCGGCAGTTATTAGAAAATTTCTAATAACTGAATCTTCTGATAATTCCCTGTCTTCAAATATTTTTTTTAAGTGGTAATTTATGGTCGGAACTTCAACGTTATACAGCGTGGCAAGCATTTTTTGCGTCAGCCAGATGTTTTCGTCCTGATACCGCATTTCGACAGACTGCGGATTGTCCCCCATGGCGGCAACAAAGGTAAGGTACTCCGCCGCCGATGAACGGATGGTGATTTGTTTGGGAGGGTGTTTTTTCATGGGATAAGTCCATCCAGACAGGTTAACAATTCATTCAGACTGTTGTTGCGGTTACGGACATTCAGGTAGAGATTTTCATAATCCAAAACATATACTGTTCGCTCTACCTCCCATTTTTTCTTGTTATAATCTTTTCCAGCGATTTGATATATTTGCTTTAGCGCAAAGGAAGGGTGATTCACGGATTCTGTTGAAGCAGTAGTTATATCAAAGCCGATTATTGAATTAACATGAGAAACGGTTAGCGATTCATCTATCAATGGATAATGATTTTCTTCCGCCAAAAACCACGATTCGATTTCTCTGATGGCCAGAAAGATTTTAACCGGTAAAGCGGGATTGTTAGGCAACTTCAAATTTATGTTTGATTTAAGCAACTCTATATCGAGCAATGGATAAACATCCCGTATGCCCACAATGTATGAAAAGGACTCGCGCAACAAACCGAGGAACTGTTCTCTAATGTCTGATTTAACCGTTGAGTTCTCATTCCCCCCTTGACAATCATAAATTCTGAATAAGTATTCTGTAAAAGGCGCCGCATCCACAGAACGGATGGTACGAATCCGGCGCGATCCTTCTTTGCCGGAGAATCGAAGCTCTTCAATGGCAACTTTTGCGTGTCCGAATATGTGCCGTACTAACTCATCGGCGAATATTTGCTCTGTTTGGCCTTCAACAAAAACCGCAACTTTTTTCATGTTTTTTGCCACTCCGAATTAAGATAATCAGTCGCCAAAAAATCAAAGTTGTTTAGGCCCATATATTCAAATTCATCAAACTTTTCTTTTGAATTTTGGTAATTGAAGACTTTGCATTCACCTCCGGATCGCTGAATAACCTGCCAATATTCAAGCGATACATTGTTCATCACAAAACGGTCGTTGGTGGACATGATAAGCTGGATGTTATCATTTTTTTCTGCTATTTCAATAAGCAGTTTTATGAGTTTTGAAGAACGGTCAAAGTCAAGGCCCTCGCCAATGTCGTCAATGAGGATGGTTGCCGGTTTTTTCATCATAATATGGTATGACAAATGTATTATAATGGATAAGGCACGGAACATTCCTTGCGACATATCTTTTTGAACAACAAAAGTACCTCTATCTTTTTCAGAAGCAAATAGCGTATAATCCTCGGAGCGGACATGATTACTTAAATATTGCCAACGTTGGATATCAATATCAGTTAAGTCATATCCAATACTGTTCATTAAAGACAAAACATTTTTTTTGAATTTATTGTCAAATTCAAGTTTTCCTACAACAAATACTTCAACAGAATTGTCCGAATTGCCATCAAGGATGATATTTTTATCTTCGATAGCTTTCCCGTACTCTTGATTCATTGATGAACCAAAAGAATGATAGCGTACATTATCTGCCCATTCATGTATTTTTTCCAGATAGGGATATTGTATCATGTCTCGCCGTGATATAACCAGTTTATTTTCAGGTGATTGAAACTCAATTTCCTTTTCTTCCTGCACAGCAAATATTTTTCCTCTACCTGCGGCATCACGAGTTATCTTAACAGCATTATTAATAATAAGTTGTTCCGCTACTATTTTCCCATTTATCTCTAGGATATAGGAATAAACGTCAGAACCATCTATAAATTCAATATTATAGTTTGCTTGGTTTTTGAAGCCTTTGTCTAAAATAAGGTAGCTCAAAGTATCAATGACTTTCAAAGTGCGCGTTTTACCGGTTGCATTTTTGGCGGCAAAAAGATTAATTTTTCCAAGCTCAAATGGTTTAATCGCCCAATATTTTTTATCATTCTGAAATTCAAAGTATTCTATTTTCCTCAGCAACATTATCATTCTCCTCTTGCATTCTCCACAATAAAGCCTTCTCGAAAGCTGTCTGTTGGAATTATAACCCCCTCAATATTTTTATCAAGGGTGATCGCTATTGTATCATCATTAATTTGTTCTATAAGCCGGTCTTTTTGACCAAAATATTGAAAAACAATCCTTACTTCTTTCTGATACCTGTATTTCTCAGACTTTGAAAAAATATCTAAATTGACGTTATTTTTTAAATAATCAAAATACAGAACTTTACGAAAACATGGATTATATTTATCAAGTGATTTCCTGACTGTATTTATAAATTCCACGGGATTAAAGAAAAAGAAAACATCGTCCCAATCTTTTTGCGTTAAAATAGAATCGTCATAAATAGTTTTTTCTATAATATCTCTACTTGTGAAAAAGGAAAGACAAAATATATATGTATTTCTGCTGTAGTTGGGAAAGCTATGAACAGGACCCGCTATATTTGAAATTTCAAACGTTTTACCATCTTCTATTGCAGGGTGAGAAAAATAAAATTTTGTATTTTCATCTGGATGAAATATATCAGAAACACCTTCGTTTTTATCACCTATATTATTATCAGCTTCATAATCTTGGTAATATTCAATAGTCCTAAACCAAATTTTTCCCTCTTTTATGTTTTTTAACCAAGATTCTTTTCCAAATTTTATCAAACCGAAAGAATCATCTGTAAATTCATTCATTTGTAACCTCCATCGGCCTTATCATAGACTCAATAAACGCAATTTCCTTCTGGGTTAAGCCGTATTTCTTGTACAGTTAGTTCTCCTTTGTCAACTTTTAGATGGTATGGCTTGCCGTCCGTCGGCCTCCTCTTCCCCCGTTCATCAGGCCGCCGGCCCTTGCGCCTTATGACACTAAGGCCGTGCCGTGCCGGGAATTTCCCCCTGCTCACCTCTCTGGAATTCCCTGCCGGGGGAGACAAGAACCGCAGGTTCGCAGGCTCCGTAGGCAGATTCTACAGGTAGGGAGCAGGGGGAATTCCCGGCACGGCACGGTCAAATGAAATAAGCTCAAGTACCGTCAGCCGGGGTAATTCAGATTCTCCTTGCCCGCCTTACGCAGCACTTCGGCGTAGCGCTGCGCTTCCCATTTGGCCATATCCAGGTTCTGCTCCCGCCAGTTCCCGCACTCCGCCGGATCCGCGCCGGGGATGGGGCCGTCAAAGGCCTGGATCCAGTCCAGCATTTCCCGAATCAGGGGGAGTACTTCCGGGGAGCTCCGGTCCCCTTCCAGGATAACGTAAAAGCCGGTGCGGCAGCCCATGGGGCCGAAATACACCACCCGGTCTGCCCAGTTCTTGTGGGAACGGAGAAAGGTGGCCCCCAGGTGCTCAATGGTGTGGAGGGCGGGCATATCAATAACCGGCTCCTTATTGGGCTCCTTGAAGCGGAGGTCGAAGGTGGTGAGGATGGTTTCTCCGAAACGATCCTTCCGGGAAACAAACACCCCCGGTTTTAAACGCAGGTGATCGATCTGAAAGCTCGCGATTTTTTCCATACAGGTCTCCTTAATAGTTTTTTACAATCCGTTGTACTATCTCGCCGGAATGACGGGAGGCAATGGGAAGGAATTCGTTGAAGGCAACCGGCGATTCGGCGCCGGCGATGTCCGAAAGGGCCCGGATGATCAGGGCGGGGACCTTGAAAAGGTAACAGGTTTGGGCAATGGCGGCTCCTTCCATTTCCACCGCCTTCAGCGCGGGGAAAAGCTCCCGAACCCGATTGATCCGTTCCGGCTGATGCATAAAAGTATCCCCGGAGCCGATAAGTCCCCGGGCATGGTTAAACCCCGGGGGAAGCAGGTTTTCCTGTTTCAACTGGTCCACCGCCTGTTCCGCCCGCCGGATCAGATCCTCGGGAACGGGAAACACCGCCGGCATCCCCGGAATCTGGCCGGGCACATAATCAAAGGCGGTAACATCCGCATCGTGGTGGATAAGGCCGTCGGAAATGATCACATCCCCGAATTTCAGGCCGGGATCTATGCCCCCGGCGGATCCGGTATTGATCACCAATTCCGGCTGGTACTGGTGGATCAGCAGGGCGCAGCCCACCGCGGCGTTTACCTTGCCGATGCCGCAGCGCAGTAAAACCACCGGCTTCCGCCCGAGTTTTCCGGTGATAAATTCAAACCCTCCGGCAAGCTCCGATTCGGCGTCTTCCAGGGCGGAACGCAGCAGGATGACCTCGTTTTCCATAGCTCCGATAATACCTATCATGGATAACCTCTCCTTTTAAAGTATAAAAAAAACACTGCCTGTACAAGCCGGCGGGCGGCACTTGGGCTTATTTCAACTGACTGTGCCGTGCCCGGGAATTCCCCCTGCTCACTACCTGTAGAATCTGCCTACGGAGCCGGCGAACCTGCGGTTCTTGTCTCCTCCGGCAGGGAATTCCAGAGAGGTGAGCAGGGGGAATTCCCGGGCACGGCACGGCCTTAGTGGCATAGGGCTCAAGGGCCGGCGGCCTTACGATGGGGGAAGAGGAGGCTGATGGACGGCAAGCTTCGCTTGGCCGCGGTATTTTTGGGGGAAGCAGGAGGGAATTCCCGGGACGGTAGGGTTTTAGCGGCTTAATGGACGGCAAGCTTCGCTTGGCCGCGGTATTTGGGGGAGGGAGCCGGGTAAAAGCGGTTTTATAACGGAAGTTTTAAAACAAAAGTATTTTAAAAAAAATTCACCTCGACTAAAGCAAATCCCCGGGTCAATGCCTTAATACTTCCGGGGGTATTTATCATGAATATGATTCTTTTGTTCAAAAAAGCTGGCCGGGGACCGGCGGTACTGCTCTGTGTCATGCTGGCCGCTTGCTTTCCGGAAAAACCGCAGGGGATCCCGCCAGAACAGGGGGTGGTGGCAGGGGAGAACCTTTCCGCTGGGGCGGGGGAGGCCGGCGCCTCTACCGCGGCCCCGGGGGAGGCTGAGCCCCACCGGGCGGTTCCGGGAGAGGCCGGGTCCTATGCGGCGGCCCTGGAAAAAGCCGGGACCTATATATCCGCCCTGGAAGAACTTGCCGAGACGGAACGGTCTGGCGGTTTTACGCCGGGGATGGGCTTAAGCGAATCCATGATCCGGGAATGGTCCGGCGATTACGGCGGGGCGGTGATCGCCGCCTACAAGGAACTTTCTTGGGCCTATGGATACGGCGCCGGAGTAACCAGGGAGGCCATGGCGGAGGGGCTTGAGAAGGTGTTGGCCCTGTACGAAGGGGGAGGGGAGAATTCGGCTCTCGACAACCCTGCCCTGGGGGAAGCAGAACGGGCCCAGGCCCTGCTCGCCGCCCGAGGGGTGCTGGCCTTTCATAACGGAGCATGGACCCAGGCGCTCTTGTGTCTTGAGGGCCTGGATACGGGGGATGAACCCGATGCTTTTATCCGGTGGATGGCTTTGGTCTGCCGCCTTGAAACGGGGGAGCCTTTTAACCAGATCCTGGGCCTCTATGGGGCCATCCGGGCCCGGTATGAGGGGTTTCCTGAATATTGGTACCGGGGGGCCCGGCATTTTTCAGGACACATTCGAGGGGAATATGCCGAGCGTTGTATCAACCTGGCCCCCCGGGGGCCTTTTGCCGGGGACTGCCGGGGGATTCTGGCGGAAACCGTGGGCCTCTCCGTTAACGAGGGTAGCAGTATCAAGACCCGGGCGGAAATCGAGGAAGCAATTACCCGGTCGGTGGCTTCCGGGAACCCCGGGGTGTTAACGGAACTGTTCGGCCTGCTTTCCCTTCAGGACAATCCCTTCACCCTGTATACCGCCGGAGCCCTGCGGGCCCTGGTCATCCAGGAGGATTTCAAAAACTGGTTCGTCCGGGAAGCGGCCCGGGCCTCGGGGCGTTTGGCGGAACGGCTGCTCTATATTTCCAGGGGGTAAAAAATGGGAAAAAAAGCGATTTTTCGGGTCCTGGTGATCCTGCCGGTTTTTTTCGCGGCCTGTCATTCCCGGAGAGTGGACGAGGATACCCTGCTGCTCTATGCCCGTTCCGAGGCGGCCTACGAGGAGGGGCGGTTTGAGGAACTTATTTCCCTGCTTTCCGGGGTCCGATCCTTTACGCCGGCCCTGGTCCTGCGGGGAAAGGCGGAATATTTTTCCGGCGATTCAAAAGCCGCCGAGGGGACCTTCCGCAGGGTCCTTTCGATCCGGCCCGCTTCGGTGGAAGCCTCCCTCTATTTGGCCCGGCTGCTACGGGAAAAGGATGAGGGCGAGGCGGCGGAAGGGATCATTACGGCCCTTCTGGAGGATGATCCCGTCAATGTCCGGGCCCTCAGGCTGGGGGCGGAAATTTACCGGGACAAGGGCCCCGCCGGGGAAGGGACCGCCGCGGCCTTGCTGGACCGGGCGGTGGAGGCCTCCGCGGAGTCAGCCCTGGTGTTTGTGGACCGGGCCCGGATCCGCTGGATTGGTGGGAATGGGGAAGGGGCCCTTCGGGACCTCCTGAGCGCTAAAAGTCTCCTTCCCTGGGATACTCCCCTGTTCCGGAGTATCGAAAATTTGGAAGCCGTCATTCGGGAGGCCCAACCATGAAGATAAAAAGGTCCCCTTTTCTCCATGGGGTACGGAAGCCGCTGCTTCCCTGGCTTTTCTTATGGGGGAGCCTGGCGCTCCTCCCGGGGTGTCTTTCCCTGGGTTCCTCCCCGGGCAATTCCTGGTCCTCCAAAAACCGGTCCAAAATGGCCGGTACCCTGCGCCTGGAAACTGTTTCCGTGGATAAGCCCGTGGACAAAGCTTCGATAGAAAAGGAGATCCGGGGCAGGGCGCCCCTCATCTTTTTGAAACAGGGGTATCTCCTCGTGCCGGAAGGGGAAGCCACCCGCTACCGGGCGGATATCCGGGCCATCGAACGGGAATATGTCTCCGGCTGGAAGACCCGGCGTTCCCTCTCGATGGAGGTTTTTATCTGGCAGGACGAGGCGGAGTCCCGGGACCCGGTTCCCCTGGCATCGGGCAGGGCCGCGGGAGCCGGGCAGGCCAGTTTGTCCTCCTCCCCGGTGGTGGATCGCCTGTTGAAAACCGCGGTTAAAAGGGCGCTTGGGGCGTTAAAAAAATGAAAAACCAGGGTGTTTCGGCGATACGATCATGGGGGAAACCCTTTTTTCTGGCCTGCCTTTTCACGGCGGTTTCCGGGCTTGGGGCCGAGGAGGGGATCGGTTTTGCCGAAGCCGCCCTCATGGCGGTGGCCGCCTCCGACGAGCTCCGGAATGAATACGCCCAGCGAAACCTTCGGGAAGGGGCCTGGATTCTGGGACGGCGGGCCTATTTTCCCCGCCTATCTTTAAGTGTTTCCGAGGATGACCGGGTTTCCACCATAGGGAACGATTCTTTTTTAAAAAATTACGGGATCAACCTGGATCAGCTCCTCTGGGACGGGGGGAGAACCGCCATAAGCCGGTCCGTGGAGCAGGCGGAACTCACCCTGCTGGGGGCCCGGTTGGAGCGGATGGCCGGGGAAATCGCCGAGGCTGCCCTGGGGGCATACCGGAATGTACTGTATGTGCGGGCCCAACTGGCCATTCGGGAGGCTGCCCTGGAAGCGCTGCGGGAACAGCGGACTATCCTGTCCAGGGAAACCGAGCTCGGCCTGGCCCTGCCCGCGGATTTGACCGGCGCGGATCTTACCCTCGCGGGGGAAGAGATAGAGATCCTCTCCCTTAAAATGGAACTGGAGGAGGCGGAACAGCAGCTGGCCGAGACCTTGGGGCTGGACCGGCTTCCCCCCCTTTTGGAGGCCGTGGATGTTCGGCGCTCCCCGGTCTTACCCGGGGAAGCGGAGATCCGGGGCAGGGCCCAGGCCAGGAATCCGGACCTTACCGAAGCCCGGTACGGGATAGTGAAAAAACAGGCGGAAGCCCGGTATGCCCGCTTATCCTGGATGCCCACCATACGGTTGACCGGCGGATTCAGCCTCAACGGTCAGCGTTACCCCTTGACGAAGTATGGCTGGACCCTGGGGCTGACCGTTGAATTTTCATCCCCCTGGTTTTCGGCCGGTATCCAGGGTTCGGCCGGCAGGGAACCGCCCTATGACCGAAGCGCCCGACTGCAGAACACCCTGTCCCCCCTGCCCGAACCCGCGGAGGCCATGACCAGCCGTTCCGCGGACCTGGCCCTTGCCCTGGAACGGAAAAAATTCCAGGTGAGTTTTGAGCAGGTGGGCCGTATGGCGGTATTGGCCGCGGAAAAATGCCGGCTTATCAACCGGAAACGGCTCCTGGCCCTGGAATCCCTGGAATTGTCGGCGAAACAGTTCCGTCTCGCGGAACTGCGCCTGGACCTGGGCCAGATCACCCGGCTCGATCTGATGGAAGCCCGGCAGGAACATACCCAGCGGGAATTGGCCCTGGTGGAAACCGCCATAACCCTCCTGGAGGCGGAACGGGAGCTGGAACGTTTCTTGGACCTCCGGCCCGGCGCCTTAGCGGCATTTGCCGGCGAAACCCATATTCCCGGAGCTTCCTATGAATGATACGCTCCCTGCCCGCGTTTTTACCGGGCTGGTTCCCGGAACCGGTTCCAAACGGAAAGGCCCGGCGGGACTTTTGCTTCTTTTCGCCCTGATCCTGCCGGCCTGCGGCTCCTCAAAGGGGGAGGAAACCGAGGCCCCCCGGCAGGTCCGGGGGGTGGTGATTGGGGAGCGGGATATCCCCCATGAGATCGGCGGATTCGGGACCCTGTCGTTTCTTAAAAAAGTGGATGTGGCCGCTCCCCAGGACGCAATAGTGGCCGCCCTGTATTACCGGGAAGGGGATAAGGTCCAAGCCGGGGATACGCTGGCGCTTTTGGAGAATCCCCAGATTTCCCTGGCGGTGGGCAGGGCGCAGAATACCTTTTCCCAGGCCAGGGCAGCCCAGGACCTGGCCCGGTCCCGTTTATTGGAAGGGGAATTTCAGGCGGAAGCCCAGCTCCTCAACCTGGAAAAGGCGGAAGCCGAATTGGAACAGGCCCGGAAGATCCATGAAGAGCAGAAACGGAAACACCGGGGGGAAGAAGCCCTCTACGAGGCCGGGGGGGTTACCGAAGAGGCCATACGGACCGGCCGTTTCTCCCTGGATTCGGAGGAGGAGAAGATCCGGCTGTTGGAAAAGGATCTGGAGATCCGCCGCATCGGCTTCCGGAATCAGGACCTGAGCGCCGCGGGACTTCCCCTGCCCAAAAATGAGGGGGAACAGCGGCGTTTGTACATAGTCCTGGCCACCGCCACCCTCCGGGCCGAATTCCAGGCTGCCCAGGCCAGCCTTCAGGCGGCCGCCAAGGAACTGGAATCGGCGAAACTCGCGGAATCGGAACTGGTGATAAAAAGTTCCCTGGCCGGAACCGTAGGCGCCCTCTATATGGAAGTGGGGGAACGGGTAAAGCGGGAGGATAAGATCCTGACCCTCATGGATACGGATTCCCTCTACGGGGTATTCCCGGTGCGGGAGGAGGATGCCCTGCGGCTGGAGAAGGGTATGGCCGCCACGGTAAGTCTGGACGGAACCGGGGGAACCTATGCAGGCGCCGTGGATTTGGTAGCCCCCATAGCGGACAGTCAGTCCTTTACCTTCTCCGTGCGGGTCCTGCTCTCCCCGGAGAGTATCGCCGGCGGAACGGGCCTGCCGAAACCGGGGATGTTTGCCCGGGTCTCTATCACCCTGGGGCCGCCCCGAAAGGTGACGGTCATCCCCGATTCCGCCATAGTGCATAAAAAAGACAACCAGGGGGTGGTTTTTGTGATTAACGGAAATACCGTCCATGAACGGGAAATACGTTTTGGGATATCCCTAGGGGAAGATCGGGAGATTGAAGCCGGCCTTCGTCCCGGGGATCTGGTGGTGGCGCGGCCCGATGGGGGATTACGGGATGGGGTATATGTTTCGCTGGTGGAATGATCCCGGAGTTTCCGGGGCCGCAGGGGTACATCCCCGGATAGGGCCGGCGGCGTTAATCGGCCTTTTCCTCCTGGGTTCCTGTGCCGTGATCGATCTGCGGCCCATCGGGGTAGAGACCATTCCCCGTGAACCCTACGAGGTCCTGGAGGATTACTATACGCCGGTGGTCCTCTCCTTTGATACGGAGATGGTTAAAACTACGGCCCAACAGGCGATTTCGGTGAGTTTTTCCAGGGGGGTCGTGGAGGGGGATCTCCGGTGGCAGGGGAATACCCTTTATTTTACCCCTGCCGCGGGGTGGATCGCCGGAAGGCGGTATACCCTGAGCCTTACCGGGGAGATCTACGCCGCGGACGGCCGGGAACTCAGACTTGCCCGGTACCTTCCGTTTTTCGCGGTCTCCCGGGCCGAGCTTCCCCGGCTTGATTCCTTTTCCCCCGCCGACGGTGCTTCCGTGGGGGTGACGGCGGAGGACGGGGGGACGGTTATACTAAATTTCTCCCTGCCCATGGATCGCCGGAGTGTGGAGGAGGGCTTTTCCCTGGACGGGGCGGGGAACAAAAAATTTGAATGGGACGGGGACGACCGGATCCTCAGGGTCAGGACCGATAAACCCCTATCCCCCTGGACCACCTACCATTGGAGTCTGGACCAGGCCCTGAGCCGGGAGGGAGCGCCCCTGGCAAAACCGGTGTCCGCCCAATTTACCACCGACCTGGATCGGTCCCACCCGGTGGTGCTTGAGGTGTTCCCCCTGCTGCGAGGGGATCCTCCCGAAACAACGGCGCCTGTCCCGGAGCTTTTTCCGCCCTGGGTACGAACCGGCGCCGATATGGAGAACGGCCTGGGGAGCGGTCAGGGAATAGGGGTTCGGTTTAATAAACCCATGGATGAGGAAAGTATGCGGAAGGCGATCCGGCTGGAACCTTCCCTTTCGGGGAATGTGGAAATCCTAAGCCCTTCTTCCCTGGTGTATGTTCCGGACCGGGATCCGGAAGCTGAAACCCGCTATACCCTCACGGTGTCCGGCGATACCCAGGATACGAGCGGATTGCGGATGGGGGTGGATTTTATATGCTATTTTACCCCGGATATTCCCTTTTTGCGGATCCCTTCCCTGTCCGTAAACGGACAGCCCCCGCTGGCGATGGATGCGGGCGATGGTTCCGGGTATTATGCCTTTCCCCTGGAAGGGATCACCGAAATAACCGGGATCACCCTGGAGTTTTCCCTTCCCTTTTCCCCGGAAGCTATGGTTGCCACGGTCCTGGAAATTTCGCTGGATCCCTGGTTTCCCGCATCCCTGGGTTCGGCGGTCCTTAAGGCCGCTGCCTGGTCTTCGGAAGATACCCTTTTTATGGAATGGGAAGGGCTTGAACCGGGAACGCCGGGGGAACCCCATTTTTATCGGCTCACCATCCCCGGCGGGAAAAGCGGCATTTCCAATGGCCAAGGTTCCTGTCTAAAAGATACCCAACATATCTATATGGAGGTTTTGGATTCGTGAAAAAGATCGGATATGCTTTTTTTACGGCCCTGGCAAGGATATTTTTGGTAAGCCTGCTCTTTTCCTGTGATATCCTCAGGCAATCCCCCTTTGAAGTTGCCCAATGGAGTCCCGGAACCGGGTACCACGGGACGCCGGAGCGGATCAGGGTTTCGGTTTCCTTTTCCCATGATCCGGATACCCTCAGCGTGGAACATTCCTTTTCCTTAACCGAAGACGGTTCATCGGTGAACGGTTCCTTTGGGTGGTCGGGGCGGACCCTGGTTTTTACCCCCGCGGTTCCCCTGGAACTGAACCGGGATTATGTGATAACCATCCGGGAAGACGCCCAGGATCAAAAGGGGATATCCCTGGATGAGCAATTTGAAGCCCCCTTTACCACCCGGGGTATGGGCAAACGTCCGGTGGTTCTTTCCGTGGACCCCCAGGATATGGGGACGGTGCTGGATCCCTGGCAGGAGATCCGTATGGAATTTTCCGAACCCCCCCGGGTTACTTCCTGTGTTAACGCCGTTTCCTTTAGCCCCTCCTCAGGCGGTTCCTGGCGCCTGGAAGCCGGCGGCTACCGGGCGGTTTTTGCGCCCCAGGAACCCTGGGTTATGGGCACGACCTACCGTATACGGGTTGCCCCGGATTTTTCCAGTTCCCTGGGGCTTACCCTGGGAAAGGAATTTACCACCTATTTTACCGTGGGGAATGACCAAACCCCTCCCCGCTTAACAGCGGCCCGTGCCCTGGACCCGGAGGGAGCGGCGGTGATGGAGCTGGTTCCGGCGGGGGACGGTCCCTTGCTGGGGGAAAATCCCCGGTGGGAATCCGCTTATCGGCTCGGGCTGGAATTTTCCGAACCGGTGGATACGGCGGATCTCAGAAACCGCCTGGTGGTGGAAAAGGCCTTGCCCCTGGAGATGGAAACCGAATCGGGATACGCCGACCGGGTGGTGTTTAGTTTTAGTAAAAAACCCGAGTATTTAAGTTCTTTCCTTATCAGAATAAACGCCGGGGTCAAGGATAAGGCGGGAAACGAAAGCACCGATCCGGTAAGTTTCCGGATCAGAGCGGACGGTCCCTATTCCAAGCCCCCCGCCCTGGCAGGTATCCGCCTACCCATGGCTCCCGGCGGCCTTGGGGACGAAACAACGGGTAATCCCCTGCCCCCGGAACAATACTATCAAGCAGCGGCTTTTTCCGTGGACGAGCCCTTCCAGGATTTACCCATCCTTCCCGGGACCGGCCGGTACCCCTATACCGAATCAACCCCAACCTGGATAGAACTCTATTTCGACCGTGCCCCGGGGGCGGAGATAGACCTCCTCTCCCTGATGAACCTCTTCCGGGTCGACGCCACCCATAATGCCCTCTCCTTTTTCCCCCGGAGTATGGAGGCCGGGAATTTTTCCGTTCCCACTCCCCCGCCGGGCTGGGAAGCATATTATCGCATAAATGTCAAGGGGTTTTTGATTAATACCACCGATCCGGGGGTCGTGGTTTTTCAGATAGCTTCCGGCCTTCAGGATAATTTGGGGAACCGGAACGAAAAAGTCTTTCGGCTTCCGCTTTTAAAATAGGGACGGCTTCAAAAAACATGGGTGATGAAACCGGTTTAATAAGGATATTACCGTGAAGAATTTGATCCGATTTTGTGTAAACCGTCCGGTAACGGTTATCATGACCATGGCCGCCCTGGTTTTTGGGGGCGGCTTTGCCCTTTCGGTACTGCCCCTGGATAGGCTGCCGGATATTTCCTATCCCCGGGTTACGGTGGAGGCCCTCTACCCCGGGATGGGCGCCGCCGATGTGCGGTCCATCCTGACCATACCCCTGGAGGATGCCCTTTCGTCGGTCAAGGGCCTCCAACGGCTGCGGAGCGTTTCCCGGGACGGGGCTTCGGTGGTGGTACTGGATTTCCGGTGGGGGACCGATCCCAACGGCGCCTCGGTTTTGGTCCGGGAGGCGATTGACGCGGTCTATCCGAATCTTCCCGAGGGGGCGAAGAA
Source organism: Treponema sp. TIM-1 (assembly GCF_046533115.1). Classification (NCBI taxonomy): domain Bacteria; kingdom Pseudomonadati; phylum Spirochaetota; class Spirochaetia; order Treponematales; family Treponemataceae; genus Treponema; species Treponema sp. TIM-1. Next base: position 40,885 of record NZ_JAJQRC010000007.1, on the reverse strand, counting down.
ACCCCTGGTGGTGCCCGGGGACCCTACTGAGGAACCCCATAGCATCCTAGCGGTGGTTTCCCCTGCCGGGGACGGGGTTTTTGCCCGGAATTTGGCGGAATATGAGCTGCGGACCCGGTTCAGAAGGATAGACGGGGTGGGTACGGTGATCCTGGTGGGCGGGGAAAACCCCGAAGCCCGGATCACGGTGGATATACCCCGGTCCCTTTCCGGGGGGCTTGGACCGGTTGATTTGGCCCAGTACCTTGCCGCGGAAACCGCGGATATCCCCGCGGGAAACGCCCGGGAGGGGGATATGGAACTGGTGGTGGTTAGCTCCGGCCGCCCCGGTTCGGTGGAAGAACTTGCCCGAATTCCGGTCCCCGCCGGGCCGGTGCCGGTCCGCCTTTCGGATCTGGCGGAATTGACCCAGGGACGGGCCCGCCGGAAGAGCCTTTTTCTTTTTGATAACCGGGAGCAGGTGGCCCTGGAGATATACCGCCGTCCCGGAGCTGATCCGGTAAAACTATCCCGGGATATCGAAAGGGTCCTGGGGGAGGCAAAAACCGCCTTTTCCCGGGACCTGGAACTCGCCCTGGTATACGATTCCTCCGGCATTATCCTGGAGGGGGTAAAAAACTTAAGTATTTCCGCCCTCCTGGGGAGCGCCGCGGTTATCGGGACCCTGATCTTTTTTATTCGTCAGGTACGGTACAGTATCCTCACCGCCCTTTCCATCCCCCTGTCCGCGGCGGCGGCCCTGGTCTTCCTCGCCCTTACCGGAAGATCCCTCAACAGTATGAGTCTGGGGGGAATCGCCCTGGGGATTGGCCTGGTCTCGGATACGGCGGTAATAGTTCTGGACCTCCTCCACCGGAATTTCTCCGGCCGCTCCCAACCGCCCCCGGCAGAGGAGATTGGGGATTGCGTATCCACCGTGTCCGGTTCGAGTTTCGCCTCCACCCTCACCACTGCGGTGGTTTTTATCCCCATCGTCTTCCTCCCCGGCCCCCTGGGCGCCCTCTTTGGGGATCTGTCGGTTTCTTTGGTTTCCTCGATTACCGCGGGGTGGATCTTTGCCCAATGCGCCCTGCCGGCCCTCTTTGGGCTTTTCTATAAATGGTCCCCCAGATCAGGACTAAGCCGGAAAACTTCCCCCCAATACCGGCGTTTACTTGCCTCCACGCTGCGGCATCCCGGCAGGGTAGTTTTTTTTGCCCTCGGTTTTAGCCTGGCCGGCGCTTTCATTCTGCTGACCCGGCCCGCGGCTTTTGTGTTTCCCGACAAGGCCGGGGAAGTGGAGGTGAGCCTCACCTTTCCCGTTGGTACGGACCTGGAGGCGGCGGGGAGATACGGGGTACTCCTCTCCCGGGCCCTGTCTGAGCTTCCCGCCATACAAAAAACCTTTGGCCGGGGCGGGGCGGAGGAAGAGGATGTGGGCCGCCGGGCCGATACGGATTACCGGCGGGAGGAACTCCGGCTCCGGTGTATCCTACGAAAGGGGGCCGAACCGGTCAAGGCCATGGCGGAGATCCGGCAGGTCCTGGAAGGGTCCGTTATTTCCCAATTTCCTGCGGGAACAGTGGGGACTGCCGCCTATCCCCAGGACAGGACCGAACGGCTCCTGGGGATTTCCCCGGGTCATACCCTGGCCATCCGGGGTAAGGACCGGGAAGAGGCCGTCTTCCGGGCCCGGGAGGCGGCGGAATGGGTGGACCGTTCCGCCGGTCCCGGATCAGCCAATCTGCGGCCCTCCGGCGCCCGGCCGGAACTGCGGATCTACCCGGACCGGGAGGCCGCCGCCCACCTGGGGATCTCGGTGATGGAGATGGCGGAAATGGTTCACGCCGCCACCGAAGGGGTGGTGGCCGCCCGGCTGGAAATCGACGGCCGGCCCCTGGACATCCGGGTTGCCGGGGATCTCCGCCGGGATTTTTCAAAACCCGAAGCCCTGGTGGAGGCGATTCCCCTGGGGGCCGGGGAGGGGGGGCCGGTTTTTTTAGGGGTCCTGGGCAGGGTCGAACAGACCCAGGCCGAGGCGGCCCTGGCCCGGCTGGACCGGGGGGACGTGATATACCTGGACGCCCTTCCCCGGCCCGGGGCGGAAGCGGAGTTGTCCCGGGTTATGGACGAGTTAAGCAAAACCCCGGGGATCTCCCGGGCGGATGAATCCGCCTTTATCCAATACCGGAGCTCCCTGATGGTTACCCTGTTTTTGGTGCTGATCCTCTTGTATATGACCATGGGGGCCCAATTTGAATCCTTTTTGCTTCCGGGGATCCTGATGTTAACCATACCCTTTTCCCTGGCCGGAGCCGGGCCGGCCCTGCTGATCACCGGGGCCGGCCTTGATTCGGGCTCGGTCCTCGGCTTGGTCGTGCTTTTCGGCCTGGCGGTGAATAACGGGATCCTGCTCTACGAGACCGCCGTGGAAAAGATGGGCCGGGGCCTTCCGGCGGCAGCCGCGGTTTATTCCGGGGCCGCCGAGCGCTTCCGGCCGGTACTGGCTACCACCCTGACCACCCTCTTTGCCCTGCTGCCCCTGGTCATCTCCCCCCTGGGTTCAAACCAACATTCCATGGCATCGGCCATGCTGGGGGGAATAGGCGCCGCCGTCCTGCTTACCCTCTTTGCCCTTCCCCCCGTCTTTATTTCTTTTCTTAAGGCGGGGGACCCGGTGAAAAGCCCCCGGGGAGGATCGCCCTGATGCAAAATCCGGTATCCTGGCTGCAAAAACCTATAGCCGCCCTCTGTATGATCTTTGCCCTTACGGTGCTTTCGGTTTTTATTATGGTAAGCGGAGGGGATCGGGGGGAAAATCCACGGGGAAATCCCGGTTATACCATTATCTTGCGGCATTATGGGGTAAATGCCCGGGAGATGGAACGGACCGCGGCTATTCCGCTGGAGGATGCCCTCTCTTCCATCGGGGGGGTCAAAAAAATCATGACCCTCAGTGAGAACGGAAAGGTCCGGGCCTTTGTCCATTTTGGGCAAAAGGTTCCCGGCGCGTATGAGGCGGTCCGGGAAGCGGCCCAGGGGGTCTACGAGGCATTGCCTTCATCGGCCCAACGGCCGGAACTCCTCTCCTCCGACGATTCTCGGCTTCCCCTCTGGACCGCGGCGGTCTTTAGCGCCGATGATGACGCCCTGGGACAGTACCTGGAACGGATCGTTAAGCCTGCCCTGGAAGCCCTGGACGGGGCCGGGGAAGTAGAAGTTTCCGGTATCGGACTCCCCGAAATCGTCATCGCCCTTAAACCGGAGGAAGCCGCCTCCCGGGGGCTTGACGCCTCCCTGATCGCCGGCGTTCTGGGAAAAAACGATCTCCTCCTTCCCGGCGGGTCTATCAAGAGCAACGGCCGGGATATCCTCATTACCCTGGACGGCCGTTACCAGGATTGCCGGGCCTTGGCGGACGCCTGGATCCCCCTTCCCCAAGGAGGGGTGATCCGGTTACGTGATACGGCCCGGGTGTATGAACAGAACCGGGAACCGGAATCATTCTCCCGGCTTAACGGAAAAAGCGCCGCGGTGATCGCCGTCCTTCCCGGATCCGACGCGGACCCGGCAAAACTCTCGGGCCTTATCCGGGGGGAGCTGGAAAAATTTACCGATCTGCCCCTGGAATTCCAGGTGCTTTCGGATCGGGGCGCGGAGGAAACCGCCGCCTTTGGCTCGGTATTGGCCGCCGCCCTGCAGGGGGCCGCCGCGGTAGCCCTCCTGGCGGCCCTCCTCGGTAAGGCCGGTCCCGGTTTTTGGGGCCGGCGGCGGGCCTTCCTGGCCCTGGTTTCCGGGTTAACGGTTCCCTTTATCTGCCTTCTGTCGGCGGCCCTTTTGTCCCTCCTGGGGTTTTCCCTGGACCGGGGGCTGCTGGCGGGACTTTCCGCCGGGGTGGGCGCCGCGGTGGACGCGGCCATCCTCAGTTCCGAAGGCTTGGGAAAAGCCCGGACCATTGAAGAAGGCAGGGAACTCCTTACGGATCTGCACCTTCCCCTGGTATCCGGTTCGGTTACCACCATGGCCGCCCTGTTACCCCTGATCGCCATGGAATCCCTGGCCGGCGGCATCAGTACCCTGGCCTGGGCCATCGGAACCGTTACCTTTCTGGCCCTTCCCACGGCCCTGGTCCTGGTTCCGCCCCTCCTCCTGTGGGGGCTAAAAAAAAGCCCCGGCCCGTTCCCGGCGGGAACGGGTGCCCGTAAAAAACAGGGTAATCCCGGGGGCCGATCCCCGGCCTTATTTGGGGTGTTGGGATCCTCTCAAAATAAAGATTTTTTCGCCCCATCCCGGGGGGGCTTCTTCTTGTTTCTGGCAAAGATAAAAAGGAAAATAACCAGGAAGGGGCTGCGGCTTCTGGCCGCCCATCTGCGGTTTTGCACTGCCCGGCCTTACGGGCCCCTGATTGTATGGGGTCTTGTTTCCGCCGGAGGCATTACCGCCCTCGTCCTTGCCGGAGCCGATGTGGGTACCGAAAGCTCCGCCCGGTCCCTGTATGCCCAGGTTGAATTTGAGGGAGGCCTCAGGGCGGAAGAAGCGGATCGACTCCTCGCCCCGTATGCGGAGGGGTTAACGGGACATGAAGGGGTAGAGACGGTACAAACCGTGGCGCGGACCGCTTCGGGGTCGGTCCTCGTAACCTTTGATCCCCGGATCATCCCCGCCGATAAGCTTCGGAACCTGGTCAGAACCCAGGGTATCCCCGGCGGCTTTGTGTATATCCCGGAAATGTCCTCCCGGGAACGGATCTGGGAGATCAAGGTTACCGGGGATGATGACGAAACCTGCCGGGAACTGGCGGAAGCCGCGGCCCGGCTCTGCGGGACCATACCCCTCATCCGGGAAACGGTCCTTAACTTTAAAGAAGGAAGCCGGCGGCTTACCCTGGTCCCGGATCGGGAACGGCTGTTAACCGCGGGCATTCAATTTTCCCAACTGGCCGACCGGGTCCGGCGGGGGGTTCACGGTCCGGTGGCCTATAAACGGATAAGCCCGCAGGGGGAGACCGATGTCCGTATCCGGGGCCGGGGGATCGCCGCCCTTTCCCGGGAAGAGATCCGGGGGCTGCTGGTGGGATCGGGAACTGCCCGGGAGGCGGTACGGCTTGATTCCCTGGTTAAAAAAGACAGCGGACCCGAGGCGGAACCTTCCGGTATCCGCCGGGAGGATCGCCGCCGGATAGCCTCTATTTCCATCAGGACCAGTCCCATGGACCCCAGAGAGGTCCGGGATCAGGTGATGGCGGTCCTTGACGCCATGGAACTGCCCCCGGGCTATACCCTGGAATTTGACCGGGATGCCATTGCCGCCGCGGAAGCCCTTTCGGGAACGGTTTTTTGGTTTTTATTGGCCCTCATCTTCTGTTATATGGTGATGGCCGCGGAGAACGAATCCTTTGGCATTCCCCTGGCGGTACTATCGGTGGTACTCCCCTCCCTTTCGGTCCCCGCCCTGGGAATGGCCGCCTCCGCCTTTCCGATTACCGCCTCCGCCGCCTGCGCGTTTGTCGCGGTGAGCGGCATGGCGGTGAACGCCTCGGTTTTGATCACCGATGAAATCCGCCGCATCCCCCGGTGGAAAAAAAATAAACGGGACCTCACCCCGGACCTATACCGGGCCCTCAGAAGAAAACTTCCCCTCCTTTTCGCCACCGGCGGTACCACCATAAGCGGGGCGGCCCCTTTCCTGTTTTTAACCGAAGAAACCAATTCCCTGATCCGGAACCTGTCGGTGGTAAGCGTCCTGGGGGTGGGGGCTTCTCTGTTTGTCGGATTATCCTTACTGCCCGCGCTGCGGGTGTGTTTTTCAGCATTGTTTTTTACCTTTTGTCCCGCCAGGGATAGGGGGAAAAGTTCCGCTTGTGCGGAATAGAGGCTCTCATACACGAGGCCCAAAAATGACCATAGGATATTTTCGTTTTTCTCTCAAAAGGATCATCCCCCTGGCGGGGATCCTGCTTTTTTGTATCAACGGCGCTTTCGGAGAAACAAAGCCGGATATTCCGGGTTTTGACTCCGGGGCATTTGACTATCATTTCCGCAGAGCCGACCGGGAAATCACCCCCGAGCGGTGGATGGCCGAAGCCCGGCAAGGGCTGGCTATGGCCAGAACTGCCTGGGAATTGGCCGCGACAGAACTCTATGGGGATAGGGTTTTGCTTGAGGAGGCGGGGAAAACCATCGCGGCCTGGAGCGAGGCGGAGTTGGAAAAACGCTTTACCGAATGGCTCCTCCGGCGTTTTTTCGGCGCCGGGCTGACGGCACAGCTGGCCGGGACGGCCCGGGAGATCCGGCAAACCAATTTATCCCTGGTATACCATTTGGATGAAAACGGAAAGGTCCGTTACGATGAGGAAACCGGCGATCCCCTGGTGATACGTCCCGATGAAGCCGGTGCATATGTGGAAGGGGATCAGAAACAATGGCGGAAAAACGCGGAAGAAATTATCAATGCCGGGACCCTCCGCTATGAGACCTATCTGACCTCCCTGTTTCCGGAACTCCTGGGCTATGTCGGCGAAGAAAACCGGGAAGCCTTTGAGGAGAAACTTCGGGACATCACGGTTAAAGCAATATCGGGGAGGCAAAAGGAATTTGAAGCCCTGGTTGCCCGGGAGGAACGGCTTTTTGTTGCCCAACGGACCGGGGATGTGTGGAGCTTGCGGCGGAAAAGTGAAGAAGAAGCGGCGGCCATGATTACCGCCCAAATAATCGAGGAGACCGAAACCCGCTGTGTCCAGGGGATAGCCGCCCTGGAAACCAGGATAGAGGCGGCCGAAACCGGCGGCGGCGATCTGGCCCTGGCCGGCTCCGAATGGCTTGCGGCCTATCGGGAGCAATTTGAGCAGGGGCTTAAGGCATGGGCGGACGCGGAAGAACGCTTTTTTATACGCCGCATAGAATGGGAACAGGAAGCGGGACAACATTATTTAGAAGGGGAAGAAGCCTGGAGTAACGCCTTTACCCAATTTGAACAGGAAAGACGGAATTGGGAGGCAAAGGCGCGCACCCTTTTTGAGTCCGGTGAGGCGGTTTTTAGGCGGGCGTCGGAGAACCTGGAAGCTGCAATTGCCGGGGCCCGGGCGGAATTTGAACAGGATCTGCTGCTCAGATCCGAAGCCGGCGCCGAACGGGCCCGGGCCTGGGTGGATACCTATATCACCTGCGGTTCCGTGGTGGCCGGCGCCCAGGAGAACATCAAGTTCTGGCTCGATCAATACGATAAAAAAGACGCCCCCTCCCTGGCGGGAGGGGGATTTTCCGCATGGATATCCGCGGAACTTATCAACCACTGGCAAAGGGTGCTCGGCTCCTATGAGGAACGGTATGGAACCGAAGACCGGATGAGTTTGTTGATAAAAAACATTATCGCGGGAAAAACGAATACGTCCCAGGAACAGGAAGCCATTGAACAGTTGGAAAGCAGGGGAATAGATCTGGGCGCTTCCTTTAAAACAGCCCTGGAACTAAAAAATTGGTCCACCCTCTATGATTCCTATATCGATAAGGCTAAAACCGCCCGGGACGCCCTGATTAATGATTTCAATATGGTCATGGGCGCCGGGTCCCTCACGGATATCCTGGCCGAAGGCGCGGTAAGCGAAGATTTTAACCTGGACGAATATCAGATAGAACTTATCCGGGCAAAGGCGGTGGCCGCTTATTGGGAAAAACGAAGGGCCATCGCCCAGGCGGTGGTTTCCTATGCGGAAGAATTAAGCGCCGGCCGGATGACCGATAGTGAGGGCATTAAAGCCTGGGAGCAGGCAAAACAATCCTATGATGATGCCCTCGTTCGGTATGAAACAACCCTCTCCCGGTTGAGCACCGCGGGGACCGGGGTAAAGGAGGCCCAAGCAGCCCTGAACAACGCGGCAGCGACGCTGCGGGAAGCGGAAAGCAAACTGGAAGAAAAAAATCAGGCCTATTCGATCATCATGTCCGCCTATGTGTCCGGGCGGAATGATTTTATCCTGCAGGATCTGGCAGCAAAATATAAAGAACTCCTGGGGAAGTATAACCTATTAACTACCGAAGGGGACGGCGCGGCATACATCCGTTATCTTGAACGGGGCTATGAACTTGGATTTGCCCAGGAACTTGAAACTACCGGCCAAATGGTAAAGCAGCTTATCCTGGGGGGCGAGGAAATTGGAAAATCCCTCTCCGCCCTGACGAACCGGGCTTCCAATATCACGGTGTTTGAAGAATACCACATCATACCGGAGCATATTGAGAAATTCGGCCTTGAGGAGGATGATCCCTTTTATGCCATTATTCACGATCTGTTATTGGAAAAAGAGGAAAAACTTGCCGTTGCCGCGGATCCGGAAGAAATCCAAGGGCACTATAATAAATTGATCAGCGCCATGACCAAAACGGCCAAAGCCCAGGCCCAGGTCGAGGTAGAAACCAGGCTGCACGGCTTGGATCTTTTGGTCGGTAATTCAACGATGGACTGGTATTTTACCACCCAGGGCCATGAACCGGACGCCGCGGACCAGGCGCTTTTTTCCGATCTGGGGCTTGAAGCCTGTCTTACCCGTGATGTTGAAAAGGATACCCGGGCTTTGTTACGGGCCCGCCTTGCCCTGGAGTTGGAAGGGTTGTCCTGCTTTTTAGGAGCAGGCGGGGAAGGGGACCGGGCTAAACTGCTGGCAAGCTTTTGTATGGTCAATCCAGCGGATGCCGCGGAAATTTTTGAAACCCTTACGGAGCTGGGGCTTCTTCTTGATTCTGTCGAGGGTAGTAGTTTCGCCGATTATTATGGGGTCCTGGAAAACGCCGCCCGGTCAAAGGAGCTTATCCCATGGTTTCTAAACGGCGGTTCCTGTTTTGTTACCCAATCAGGGCGGGCCATAGGATACGGCCTTTTGGAAGCTGAAATGACCGCGGCTGCCCGCAGCCAGGGCTTATTAACGGTTTATCAAACCGCCGGTCCCCGGGCCGCGCCGGTGGTACGGGAAGCGGGGCTTCGGGGCCTGCGGGAAATGGAGGAACTGTTTAAATCCTACGGGCTCACCCTACATGACGGCAATCTTCCCGGTATGAAGTCCATGGGAGAAGCCCTCCTGGGGAGGGCCGGGCCCGTAACCCAGAATCTTTCGGCCTTTTTATCCCGTATGAACGGACAGCTTGACGCCCTGCCCCAGTGGATCAAAACCGAGGTACAAACCTGGCAGGCCTCCCTGATTACCTATATAGCGGCCAAAGTAATTTATACCAACAGAAGTCTCCCCGGTTCCAGCGGGGCAATAAAGAATGAACTGGAAATCGTTATGGCCCAATCCCAGGCGGCGCAGCTCCTGGCCGACGCCCTGGCATATAGCGATCCGGGAAGCGCCCGGTTTTTAAACGCCGCCTTGCAGCTGCCGCCGGATCTATTTACCTATACCAATAAAACGGCCCTTGAAGATGAACTGGTCAAAAGGATAGGCCGGGATCTGGCCAAACAATATGGCGCCGGACCCCGTGAAGAGGGGACCGCCCTGCGGGACGCCTTGACCGCCGCATGCTTAGTACACCATGGCTATGCCGAAGCGGGGATACGGCAGAAAGCCGTGGATGAGGCGATACGCTTATTGGGGGCACAGCCGCTTGCTGACGAGATGCAGGGTAGTGATGATTATTACGAACTAATCATCCGGGAACTCCCCCTTATTTTTAATATCCTTTCCGACCGCCAGGAAGGCTTGAATTTTGAATATGCCCTGGTAACGGCCTATGAGGACCTAAACCAAAGGATAGGGGATGCCGAAGGGGAGGGACGAAGTCATTGGCGGCAGTATGTAAGCGCCGGATTTTTGGAGGAGTATAATAACCGGGACGGTAACGAGGCGGTAGTGCCGGGTATTTCCGGAGATCCCGAAGGGACCTATAGCGGAATAAAGGCCGCCAAAAACTGGCGGGAAGGTATTCTGGCGGACGCCTATGAAAAGGCATCCCAGGATACCCACCGGCTTAATTATGCCTTCCGGCTCTTTATGAATGCCGGAGCATTGCCGGACCATGAAGCCATAAAGGCCGGGATAAAAAAATACCGGGACGATCCCCTGCTGGAATGGGACGAAACCTTACTGAAGGCTGTCGATTATGTGTTTTATGACAATTACCTGCTGGAATCCGGCGAATTTCAAAAAAACTTTATCCATGCGGCTTTGCTGGAAAAAGAAATTGAACAGCTCGGGAAGGGCTATACCGCAGCAAAACAAAACAGCGCCGGAATTAAAGCGGAGATAAAAAAAATATCCGATGAAATAGTGAACCTGCAGGATACCTACGACCTCGCGGCTGCCACATATGGAAATGCCGCGTCGGATTTTGCTGATGCCGGAGCGGTATATGACGAGGTTTATAAGGCGGTTAAAAAAGATTATGGGGATCTGGAGGAAACCCGAACCGCCTATGAAACCCAGGACGCGATCAGGAGATGGGCAAGCACCGCTTATCTGGATAATGCCCCCACTACCGGCGAAATTACGGCGGATTATAAAAACCCTTATGAGGATCTCTCCTATAGTAACAGCCGGTATGAACGGGCCCTGGTAGCCCTGACCGCCCTGGTCGGTCTATATGAGGAGGATGAGAGAAGGCCCTATGCGGACAGCGAATACGAAACATTATACCATAACTATAAAGAAAGTTTTCAGCGGATGCTCTTGTCCATGAAAACCCTGGGCTTACTGGAAGAATCCATAGCCGAAGAAATGCGGACCAACAGCGCCTATTATGATAACTATAATCGGTATCTTAACGAGTTGGGCGGTTCCATAAATTATCCCTCGGACTATCAGGCGCCGGGTGATAAAAGCCTTTGGCAATTGCAGGATGTGATACAAATAAAAAACGGTCAACTTTCTTTCTCCTATGATAGTTCCTTCCTTATTCAAACGATGAGCGGCAGGCAGGCCGCGGAATTAAAAAAATTTTTTACCCCGGCGGAAACTGCCGGTCTTGAGGTAAACAAGGTTTCCCCCTTTGAGGCGGCTCTGCGGCAGTTAAGCCAAAACATGATCCGGTACGAAGTAACCACCAATGCGGCTAAATACGCCCAATGGGGATTGGCCCGGGATTACCTCTTGCAGCAATTAATCGGTAATAATACGGAAATTGAGCTTATGGCGGACTGGTATAGTCCCGCTAAGGCCTTGAACAAAGGCGAGAATTTAGGGAACATGTCCATATCGGCCGGCGGGATATATAAGGATTCCCCGGTTTACCAGGTTGCCTTGTCATACCGGTACCAGAGTCTGACGCCGGCTCAAAAAAATGCCTGGGACCTGCTAAGCGGTGAAGAAAAAGCGGATCTCGAATTTTACACCATCTTAACCCTCCTCGGCGACGGGGGCCGGGATTCCAAGGGATTTTCCGCCATATCGGCGCAAGCCGAATATGCCCATATAAATAACGTGTTAAACCGTGAGCGGTCAAGGGTCAAGGGTTTCTTGAAGCTTCCGGTGGTGAGACATTTTTACCGGGCCGGTCTTGCAAGACTAAACACTACCAGGAATCACCTGCTTCCTACGTATCAGCAGATAAATGAAACGGTTGAAAAAGCCCGGACCGGCTTGGAAACCACCACCGAATCTTTAAACACTTCCTTAGAAATATATATGAATTCCTGCAACAGACTGGCGCGGCTCAAGGGTACGGGAACGGGGAACGGAACCATCGGATGGAACAGCATAGAAAGGGCCCTACAAACGGCCGGAGGGATCGACGCCGATGAAATACAAAAGCTGAAGAAATACTGGTCCCAAATGGAAGAAGATACCCCCGGTTCTTATCGCGATACCCTTACGGCCCTAAAAGAACTAATCCGGTGGAGTAAAAACAAAAAAGAGGATGATAAAAGAAATTTTGAGCAGGCCTGGATCGAAGACGAGCAGGCCAGGGTGAAAAATGAAACCGCCTACCGTGAGGTGTTTGCCGCTTTTGTCGAAGGAAAAGCGGACCTTACTACGTTGAATAAAGCCGCTGCAGCCGCTTATGGGAATACGGCGCCGGCCCGAAAAAACCATTTGGAAAACCTGGAACAAACCATTGTACAGAATTTAACGGGAGTGACGGAAAACGGCTCCGAGTATAAAACCGAATATATGGGACTGGCCGATGAATTAACCGAACTGATAAAACGGGCGTATACGGCACGGTATAATGCCGAACTGACGGCAAGAGAACTGGAATGGGATATGCAGCGTTATGATATCGAAGAGAAATACCGGGCATGGCTAGAAGCGTCAAGTCTTATCCTTGAGCGGGGAAGGGCCGATTGGAACGCGGGGACCACGGAAATGCAGGCATCCTATACCAGGTGGGCAAAAAAATTTAATGAAGAATACCAAGCCATCGACCAAGCCTGGATCGCCGCATATCTGGCCGGGCTCGAAGACAAGGCCCGGTGGGTAACGATGGCAACCGAAGCGGCCAATAGTGCCGCCGCCGGAGCCCTGTTGGCCATGGTTGGTTCCGAAGCGGAAATGATGAGCCGCAGAATGGATACCCGCGATCTATCGGGGATGACCCTGTCCCCGGGTACCGAAGAAGCGGAAAACACCCTGGGGAAATTACTGCAGGCCGCGGGAATTATGCATATGGAAACGGCCTTTACCGCGGCAAAGGGTATAACCGGAACCATCACCGGTCAAGTGCGCCGGGGGCTGGGCGGGCTTACTACCTGGAATTCCGGAACCATCCAGGCCGCGGCCCTTGCCCTGGCAAAGGAGGCCCATGAGGAACTGGCGGCCCGGGAGGCCAAACGGGTGGCCGCCGCGGTTCAGTTGATAGTAAAGGAAGTATTGGAGGGCCTGACAAAAAACGTTGCCGAGGCTAATGAAGAATTTGATGAAACCATGGATGATGTCTTTATCCTCGAAGGACAATGGAGAAAAAACGGCAGGTACTATACCAAAGAAGCGGTTGTCCATTCTACGCTTTTCGACCCGGTGATAACCGAAACAGCCACGGTGGAAGGGTATGAATTTTATAAAATGGATCCGATAAAATTGTCCGTCGATTTAAGCGAAGATCGAATAAAAGATTTAGACGCTTTGGCCGTACAGGCATTGATAGACAACATGTATACGGAGGTCCAGGGGATAGCCGAAAAAATATTCGGTACCGAAGAAGAGGACTCAGGTCTATTTACCCAACATATCGGCGAAGGACCGACCCTAAAACCGGAGGTCGATGCCGATATGGGCGTGGATGAACTTTTTTCGGATGGCGGAACCGGGCAGCTGGGAAAATTATTGCGGCTTTATATCTACTGGTCAATACAGGAAAGCAACGGGATAAACGCGATGAATTCCGCCTTATGGGAAAAACCCCTTTGGGATTCCCGGGACAGCAAGTTTCAGGCGCCGACTATCAGAAGCGTGGTGGATATCGGCAATCAGGTGGTAGCCGCCGTGGTCTCCACCGTGGTAGGAGCGGTGGCGGGGGCCTTCAGCGGCGGAGCCGGGTTCGCCCTGGGGGTAGCGCTTAATATCGCGATGAATTTATCCGATGATTTGATGTTTAGCGCCATGGATGCATCGGGAGGGTTTAAAAACTGGGATGAAGTGGGCGTTGAGTTTGGGAAAAAGACCGCCATAACCGGGGCAGGTTCCCTCATAGGCGGCATGTTTAACGGCATCGGCGCCGCGGCCGGCGCCGCTTCTTCAGGCTTTCTGCAGAGCGGTATCTCCGGCATGGTAACGCAAAACCTTACGGGGCTTTCCAAGGTGATAACCCAGACGGCATTAACCGGGCTCCAATCCATAACCACCGGCACCGTAACCAGCGCCTTGGGGGCCGTCACCTACAATTCCCAGGACGGTTTTGGATTCTCCCGGGATATATTTACCGACAGCATAAAGGGCGCCTCCATAGGGGCGTTAAGCGGTATGACCGGCAGTTTTACCACCGGGGTGATGAACTTGGGCCTGGACGGTTTTTACGGCAAACTCCAGACCGACGGGGCAACCCTTTCTTCCCTTGGGGGGGGACTTATGGGACAGGGGGTAAACTACGCTTTTACCGGGGACTATGCCGTAAACCTGTTTAACCTGGATCTGCTGACCGCCGGAAGGGTAGATTCCGGCTTATTGGAACTGCACCTGGGCCGCGACGGGGTTTCCCTGGGTTTCGGAACCGACGGCGTGGACATGAGCGCGGGGACCATGGCAGGCGCCCTCCGGGGGCTTGAGGCCTGGAAGGTAAACGCCCAAATTCTGGCCTCGGACGAAGAAAGCGCCCGGCAGTACGCAAGTCAGCTGAGGACCTTATATTCGGGGGATGCCATTACCCGGGCCGAATTCGAAGCGGTTCTGGAGGGGATGACCCGGTATGTGGAGAACCCCTATGCCGAAGGAACCGAAAGTATATACGATGACTATACGGGAATAAAAACCGTTTTCCTGGGCAGGGATGCTTTGGAGGACGGCAGCGGATTCGGCTTGAATGTTGTTTTCAGCCACGAGGCATACCGCAACGGCAGGGATGACGGCGTTTACGGACAGATTGTCGAGCGGAATGCCGCGGTGGCGGGCCATATCGGCGCCGCCATGGAGCTTATGGAGACCTACGGTACGGACAGCCTCAGCGCCGCCCTATGGGAGGAAGCCCTCTGGTACCAGTATGCCCTCAACCAAGGGGACTATTCCATAATCGAAGCCGCCCTGGGCGCCTACGATACCGGCCGAGATTTTTGGCAGCTCACCGGCACCGGCGGCCTAAAATACGACGGCAGCGGGTATTTACGGGACGTGGACGGGCTGTATATAAATTACGACGGAACCAAAACAGTGGAACCGGTAAAAGAGGGACCGGGAAAAACCATCGGCTCCTCGGGGATCGAGACCGGATTACTGCGTATTTTAGACCTGGAACCCACCAAAGAGAATATTACCGCGATCCAGGATATGATGCTGAAGGCCGGGCTCACCCATACCGTGGATCCCACGGATCCGGAAAACCGGGATCTGTGGATGTGGAAAGGGACAACCGCCATAGCCATAGCCAACGAAGGGGTCGTCATCAGTAATAGTCTGTTAAAGAAATTCGGCATGTTCCATCTGCCGGAGTCGCTGTTTTTTAGGGGCGGAGATCCTTCACAGGCCCATACTATAAAAGATACCGCCAATCAGATGAGTCGTAAAGAAGCATATCAACCCAACGTAAACGGGGAAACCTACTGTAATTTTGTGTTTATGGACACCGTCGAGGCCGTGTTTGGCGAAAATGATCTCACCAAGGCCTTGCGGGATGCCGGTATTGCCAATGAAATCGGCTTATTTCTGGACGAGAACTACTACCGGCTTAACTCCGGCTTAACGGCCCAGGTGGTGGGCAATATGGGTTATTTGGTAGCCGCCTCCTATATTAATCCGGGATACCTGGATACCGGAGATAATAATTATCACGGTCATATCGGGACCGTGGTGGCCAATTACGGCACCTATATTCCCGCATTGGGCCCCCGGATTTCCCAGGGAGGGGTGAAAAACGGCGAATATTGGGTCCGGGATCCGGATACCTTCGGCCGGGTGATAAACAACACTTCCTATTATACCTTAAAAGCGGAGATGGCAAAGACTAAAAAATGAGTCCCCATGGAGCGGTGAAAAATGACAAATTTTAAATAAATGTCTAAATAACCCTTGAACTATCTTGAATTTGGTGTTATGCTGGATATTTAGGAGAAATTAATGGGTTTGAATTTGATCGTCCTGGTGAAACAAGTACCGGACACCCAAAACATCACCGGGGATGCCATGAAGGAGGACGGTACCGTAAACCGGGCCGCCCTGCCGGCGATTTTTAACCCCGACGACCTTTACGCGTTGGAGGCGGCCCTGGGGCTCAAGGACCGGTTTCCCGGAACCACGGTAAAGGTGATCACCATGGGGCCCCCGGCGGCCGCGGCCATCCTCAAGGAGTGCCTCTACCGGGGGGCGGACTTTACCGCCCTGGTCTCCGACCGGGGCTTTGCCGGGGCAGATACCCTGGCCACATCCTACGCCCTTAAATGCGCCATAGAAAAGCTGGGGGCCTGGGATCTGGTCTTTTCCGGCAGGCAGGCCATAGACGGGGATACCGCCCAGGTGGGACCTCAAACCGCGGAAAAACTGGGGCTGAATCAGATCACCAACATATCCCGGATAGAGGAAGTGGAAATCCAAAAAAGGACCATCACCGCCCGCCGTTCCGTGGAGGGGGGATGGGAACGGGTCAGGACCGGCTTTCCGGTGTTGCTTACCTTTACTGCCGAAGGGGAAGCCCCCCGGCCCCCGTCGGCTAAAAGAACCATGGCCTACAAAAGGGTAAGCCCCCTGGCCGGGCCTCAGGACGATTCCGTGATGGCCCTGTGGGATATCCCCGCCATCAAGGCGGCTCCGGAACAGTGCGGCCTCGCAGGTTCCCCCACCAAGGTCAAAAACATCACCTCCGTGGTCCTGACCGCCGGGGAAATCCGCTATATCGACCCCGGCGAGGGGGGGATTACCGCGCTGGTCCACGATCTCATCGCGGATCATACCCTGGGATAGGGGCAGGAGAAATTAATGAGTGCAGAAAACAGTGTAATGGTATATATTCAACAGGACGCCGGGAACATAGCCGAAGTAAGCCTGGAGCTGGTCTCCAAGGCCCGGGAATTGGCGGACCAGTTGGGGGTTTCCGTAAGCGCCGCCCTCTTCGGCGAAAAGGTCGCCTGCGAGGTTCCCCGGATCGCCGGTCTGGGGGCCGACCGGGTCTACCTGGTGGAAGACGCCAAACTCCGGCACTATACCCCCATCCCCTATAGCAAGCTGATGATCCGGGTCATCAAGGACTATAAACCCCAGATCGTCCTCTACGGGGCTACTACCGGCGGCCGGGACCTGGCCCCCCGGGTGGCTTCCAAGCTCAGGGTGGGGCTTACCGCGGATTGTACGGACCTTAAAATCGGGGACCATGTCCAGAAAGAGGTGGAGTACCGGAATATCCTGTACCAGATCCGGCCCGCCTTTGGGGGGAACATCATCGCCACCATCGTCTGCCCCGAACACAAGCCCCAGATGGCCACGGTCCGGGAGGGGGTCATGCGGATGAATCCGGCGGATCCTACCCGAAAAGCGGAGATTGTCCGCCTTCCCTCTCCCCTGGGGGAGGGGGACTTTCCCACGGAGATCCTGGAGCGGGTCCTGGAAGAAAAAACCGTCAACCTCAAGGGGGCTGCTATCATCGTTTCCGGGGGCATGGGGGTGGGGACCCGGGACAATTTCTCCCTCATCCGGGACCTGGCCGAGGTCCTGGGGGCTGAAGTAGGGGCCTCCCGGGCCGCGGTGGACGCGGGGCTCATCGGCAAGGAACACCAGGTGGGCCAGACCGGTACCACGGTGCGGCCCAAGCTGTACATCGCCTGCGGCATCTCCGGGGCCATCCAGCACCGGGCGGGGATGGACGGATCCGCCCGGATCATCGCCATCAACACCGATCCCGAGGCGCCCATTTTCAGCATTGCCCAGTACGGTATTGTGGGGGATCTGGGCGCGGTAATCCCCCGGATGATCAAGGCCTACAAGGCCAGAGTATAAGGCGCCCCATAAAAGGAAACAATCGTGGAAAACTTTTTAAAAGATAACGAAGATATTTTATTTCATCTGGAACATTTGGACCTGGACCGGATCATCCGGCTTAAGGAGGAGGGCTTCCGGGAAGCGGATCGCTATCCCCACGCCCCCCGGGACGAAAGGGATGCCCGGGAATCCTATGGGCTGGTCCTCTCGATCATCGGGGAGATCTGCGGGGAGTTTATCGCCCCCGCGGCCCCCCAGGTGGACGAGGAGGGGCCCACCCTGGCAAATAACCAGGTAACCCTCAACCCGGCCACCCAAAAGGCTCAGGCGATGTTCGCCCAGGCGGACCTCATGGGCTTTTGTATCCCCCGGCAATACGGCGGCCTTAATATGCCCACCACCATCCTCAGCGCGGCCGCGGAAATCATCGCCCGGGCGGATGCCTCCTTCCTCAACTTCGGTCTCCAGCAGGACATCGCCCTCACCATCAACAAATTCGCCTCGGAGGAGCAGAAGCAGGCGGTCCTCCCCCGGCTCTGTTCCGGGGAATGGGGTTCCTCCATGATCCTCACCGAACCCGACGCGGGGAGCGATCTCCAGGCGGTAAACCTCAAGGCGGTGCCCGGGGAGGACGGGCAATGGTACCTCACCGGGGTCAAGCGCTTTATCACCAACGGCTGCGGTACCATCGGCCTGGTCCTGGCCCGGAGCGAGGACCAGGGGGGAACCAAGAGTGCCCGGGGCGCCCGGGGACTCTCCTTCTTCCTCTACCGGCGGGACGATAGGATGATCATCCGCCGCCTGGAGCACAAGCTGGGGATCCACGGTTCCCCCACCTGCGAGCTTCAGTTCAACCACGCCCCGGCCCAGTTGGTGGGGGAACGCCAGCGGGGGCTCACCAAGTACACCCTGTGGCTCATGAACAACGCCCGGCTGGGCATCGCCGCCCAGGCAGTGGGCATCGCCGAGGCGGCCTACCGGGAGGCGGACCGCTACGCGGCCAAACGGGTCCAGTTCGGCGCCCCGATCCGGGCCCTTCCCCCGGTATTCGAGCTGCTTACCGAGATGAAGGTGGCTATTGAGGCGGGTAGGACCCTCCTCTACGAAACCGCCCGGTTTGTGGACCTTAAGGAGACCTTGGAGGACTATTCGGAAAAACACCCCGAGGAAAAAGGTGAAATAATCGAAGAAAAAAAGAAATACGCCAAACTTGCCGGGTTTTTTACCCCCATGGTCAAGGCCTATGCCACGGAAATGGCCAACAAGGTGGCCTACGACGCCATTCAAATCCACGGCGGTACCGGGTATATGCGGGAATTCAACGCGGAACGCCACTACCGGGACGCCCGGATTACCAACATCTACGAAGGTACCACCCAGCTTCAGATCGTCGCCGCCATCGGGCCCGTAACCTCCGGCATTGCCCAGGGAATCCTGGACGAATACGACCGGGCCGATTATTCCTATGCCCCGGATCTGCTTGAAAAGATCCGCGCCGCCCGGAAACTCTTTGACGAGACCCTGGACTACGCCAAGGCCTATAGGGGCCATGAACAGTTTTTGACCTACCATTCCCACCGGCTCGTGGAAATGGCCACAGACCTCATCCTAGCGTATCTCCTCCTCCGGGACGGGGCCCACAGCGGGCGGAAGCTCAAGGTCGCCTCGATTTTTATCGCCAAGCTGCCTTCCCGGATCGAGGCAAACCGGAACTTCATCCACTGTGAAGACGGGACCCTGCTAAAAAACTATAGCGAAGTGATCGGAATTATATGATTTTCTTCTATATAATTCATGTTACGCAGGAAGAAGAGGATTAACCACGAACGACACGAACATCACGAACTTTTGCTTCGATATTCTGGAATATATACCTGAATTCTCTTCTTTGTTCGTGGGAAAACAGGAAAGAACTATCGGTGAAAACGCCAATTTGTCTTTGTTTCTGTTCGTGTGGTTCGTGGTTAAAATCTCTCCTTGGGACCCTTGCGTACCATGAGTTATTAACCGCTAAAAACTTGCATGGTTGCTGATCGGTTTAGTAAATTATAAGTAGGAGTAGTATGTCCTCATGAAGATAGGAAAAAAACTTATTATAATGGTTATTGTGTTAAACCTTGCGGGAATCACCGCATTGACGGGAACTATTTTGTCCATCGCCCAAAAACAGATCCACGCACTTATTAATAATGAACTTACCAATCTGGCCAAAGAAAATGCCCTGGAGATAAAGGCATGGCTGGAACTCTATCTGGACGCGGTCCGCGCCACCGGTCAGATCATGTCAAAATATGAAGAAATAGACCGGACGGATCGGCGGCCCTTTTTTAATCTCATGGTCCGGGCCCTGGTTGAGGAGAACCCCGAAATCCTCGCCGCCGGAAGCGCCTGGGAACCCAATACCCTGGACGGGCTGGACGCGGAATTTGTCAATACCGGGGGAACAGACCGGACCGGACGGTTTATCCCCTACTGGGTCCGGACCAGCAAAGGTATCGCCCTGCAGCCCCTGGTGAATTATGAAGTCCCCGGGGAGGGGAACTATTACCTTATACCCAAACAGACCGGCAAAGAGACCCTGGTCGACCCCTATTCCTATGAGGTTGATGGCCGCCGCATTCTTATGACCACCGTAGCCATGCCGATCAAAAACAAGGACCGTTTTGTGGGTTCCATGAGTATTGATATTGATGCGGGTACTGTTCAGCGGCAGGTAGAAAAAATAAAGCCCTACGAGGGGGCGGTGGCCATTGTGTATAGTAACGGGGGCCTGGTGAGCGGTCATTTTGATTCAAGCCGGATTGGAAAACCCATGGCCGCAGTCGAGGGGGACATCGCCGGCTCCTATCTGAGGGATCTGCAGAATGCCGTCAAGGGGGGAAAGCAGCTTACCTTTACCAATTATGTACCCCAATTGGGGAAATCCATGTTTTTTATCAATGTTCCCATTGTGGTAGGAAACACCGGTACCCCCTGGTCCCTTATGCTGGGCATCCCCGGTACAGCCATTACCGGGCCCATTTATCGTATGCTCCTCATCGGCTTCATTATCGCGGCGCTGATGCTCCTGGTTATTTCGGTGGGGGCCTTGTTCTTGTCCCGATCCATCAGTAATCCGCTGAAACGGATGGTACTGGTCCTAAACGATATCGGGGAAGGGGATCTGACCAAACGGCTGGAATCCACCGCCAGGGACGAGATTGGGGATATGACCCGATCCTTCAACACCACCCTGGATAAGATCCGGGAGCTTATCCAGATGATCCGGGAAAAAGCCCAATCCCTCTCCAAAACCGGAACGGAACTTTCCACCAATATGAATGCCACCGCCGCGGCGATCAACGAGATCACCTCCAACATTCAGAGCCTGAAAACCCAGGTGAGTAACCAAAACGCCGAGGTTGATGAGGCGGGCAGGGCTATGGAAAAGGTAAGCGCCGGTATCGCGGACCTGAATGGCCAGATCGATAAACAGGCGGAGAGCGTATCCCAATCCTCGTCGGCCATTGAGGAGATGCTGGCCAATGTTCAGTCCGTTACCAATACCCTGGTCAAAAACGTCGATAATGTCCGGGAACTGGCGGAGGCCTCCGGGATAGGCCGCACGGGGCTTGAGGAAGTGGCGGCGGATATACAGGGCATTGCCCGGGAATCCGAGGGGCTTTTGGAGATCAACGCGGTGATGGAAAACATCGCCAGCCAGACGAACCTCCTGTCCATGAACGCCGCCATCGAAGCGGCCCATGCGGGGGAGGCGGGGAAGGGCTTCGCCGTGGTAGCCGACGAGATCCGCAAGCTTGCGGAGAGTTCCGGGGAACAGTCCAAAACCATCAGCGGGGTCTTGAAGAAGATCAAGGACTCCATCGACAAGATCACCCGGTCCACCAACGAGGTTCTGGATAAATTCGAAGCCATTGATACGGGGGTAAAAACCGTTTCGGACCAGGAAGAAAATATCCGGAACGCCATGGAAGAACAGGGCCAGGGGAGCAAGCAGATCCTGGACGCGGTGAGCCAGCTCAATGAGATCACCGGCGGGGTCAAGGGAAGTTCCGAAGAGATGAATATCGGCAGCAAAGAGGTTATCGCCACCAGCCAAACCCTGGAATCCATAACCCAGGAAATTACCAACGGCATGAACGAAATGGCCACCGGCGCGGATCAGATCAACATCGCGGTAAACCAGGTGAACGAGATCAGTGACCGGAACCAGAGCGACATTAGTGAGTTGATTCTGGAGGTCAATAAATTTAAGATTGAATAGGCCGGGGCAGTTTTAAAGGAGACATCTCCAAAACCCTTGACGGCGCATCTAAATAGGGGATATAGTAGATTTATTTGAGAACCCGGTTGGTTCTCTTACCGGAGGCAGTTTCAAAACTTCAGGGTTGAAACTGCTTTCTGATGCTGAGTCACGTTTTTGCATGCCAGCGGGGATTGTTTTAAGGAGAGGCCTTCCATGGCGGTGAGTACATTTAAGCGGGGTTTACGGCTTCCCACACGGAAAACCGCTACCGAGGGGAAGCCGGTTGAACAGGCGCCGCCGCCAAAGCAGGTGGTTATACCGATAAATCAGCACTTCGGTGCCCCGAACCGGAGTCTGGTCCAGGTCGGCGACCGGGTAAAGCGGGGGCAGAAGATCGCCGATGCGGTCAGCCCCGGCCTCATGACCGTACCGGTCCACGCCTCCATCGCCGGGGTGGTTAAGAAGATCGAAAACCGGACCCAGTCAAACAACACCGAGGGGCCGTGTATTGTTATTGAGGCCGCCTCCCCGGAGGGGGGCGTTTCCGGGGAAACCGATACGGAATTTTTGCCGCCCCTGGATGCCTTTTCCTGTACCAGGGAAGAAGCCCTGGCCCGGATTCGGGAGGCGGGGATCGTCGGCATGGGGGGGGCCGGTTTCCCCGCCCATGTAAAGCTTTCCCCGCCGCCGAATAAACCCATCGACGTGATCATCGCCGACGGGGCCGAATGTGAACCCTACCTTACCACCGACGAGGCGGCCCTGACCGAAAAACCCCACCTGGTGGTGATGGGCCTTGCCATAGTGATGCGGATCACCGGGGTTAACCGGGCCATCATCGGGATGGAGGACAATAAGGCCGTACTCATCCCCATGCTCGAGCGGGAGATCCGGATGGGGGCCTATCCCGGCGATATCCGTATAGGGCTTTGTAAGACCCGGTATCCCCAGGGGGGCGAAAAGATGCTTATCACCGCCCTTACCGGCCGGGAGGTCCCCTCCGGGGGGCTGCCCATGGACGCGGGCTGCATCGTTCAGAACGTGGGAACCCTGACGGCCATTGCCGAAGCCTTTACCCTGGGGAAACCCCTGATCGACCGGGACCTTACCGTGAGCGGCGGCGCCTGTAAGCTGCCCAAAAACATCCGCGCCCCCATTGGGACCCTGCTGACGGATCTGCCGGTGGAATTTATGGATATTGATTATTCTGTATTGCGGAAGATCATCTTCGGCGGTCCCATGATGGGGACTGCGGTTGCCTCCGTCGGGATCCCCGTTCAGAAAAACACCTCCGGGATCATCCTGATGACCGAGGAAGAAACCTGGATGACCGCCGAGGGACCCTGTATCCGCTGCGGCCGCTGTATCAGGAATTGCGCTTGCCGGCTTTCCCCGGTGATCGTGAACATCAATCTGGAGATCGGGGATTTAGACGGGGCGGTTACGGCGGGGCTTCTGGATTGTGTCGAGTGTGGAAGCTGTACCTATGTGTGTCCCGCCCGGATCAAGCTGGTACAACGGTTCAGGGTGGGAAAGCAGCGCCTCCGGGCCCGGCAGGCCCTTCTGGCGGAACGGCAAAAAGCGGCGGCCTCCGTACCGGGAAGAGGTTAAAGGAGCATTTTCATGGCACCAGCGGATAAGGGCGGAGAAAAGGCTCCGCTCCTTTCAGCCAGTCCCCATATTATTTCCCCGGTTTCCTCCCGGCATCTCATGGCCAACGTGCTTATCGCCCTGGCCCCGGCCGCGGTTTTCGGTATAGTCCTCTACGGCCTTCCGGCCCTCCTCACCATCCTGGTGTCGACGGCTTCCGCCGTGGCCGCCGAGTCCCTGTTCCGCGCCCTCACCGGCCAGGACATCCGGGCCGGCGACCTTTCCGGGACGGTTTCCGGGCTCCTCTTGGCCCTGATCATTCCCCCGGGTACCCCCCTCTGGATGACCGCCCTGGGCGCGGTTTTTGCGGTGGTGGTGGCCAAGGAATTCTTCGGCGGCCTGGGGGCCAACGTGTTTAACCCCGCCCTGATAGGCCGGGCCTTCCTCCTGATGAGTTTCCCCGCGGCCCTTACCTCTTGGACTATCCCCGGTAAGGCCCTTGTCGACGGGGTCAGCGGCGCCACCCCCCTGGGGATCCTCAAGCTGGGGCTTGGCGCGGGCCAAACTCTTCCCCAGGCCCTCGCCCAGGTAGGGGCGGATTTTACCGCAGCGGGACTGGCCTCCTCCCCCGCTTACTGGCAGGTGATGAAGACCCTTTTTACCGGTAATTACGGCGGCTGTATCGGGGAATCCTCGGTGTTGTGTATCCTGGCGGGGGGCGTTTATCTGCTGGTAACCAAAACCATAGACTGGCGGGCCCCCGCGGCCATGACCGTTGCCTGCGTTATTGCCTCCTTTGCCCTGGGGCTGGATCCCCTGTTCGGTATCCTGAGCGGGGGGCTTGCCTTTGGAGCGGTTTTTATGGCCACCGATTATGTTACCGCCCCCCTGACTCCCCGGGGAAAGTTGATCTTCGGTTTCGGGGCCGGGCTTATTACGGTACTTATCAGAAAATGGGGGAATTATCCCGAGGGGGTGTCCTACGGGATCCTCATCATGAACGCCATTACCCCCTTCCTCAACCGGCTGCTCCCTAAAAAATACGGATATGTCCCCCCAAAGAGAAGCGCTCCGGTGAAAAAGGACGGGGCTTCCGGAGGGACCCCATGAAAGACATCCTCAAACTGGGGCTGGTCCTGACCCTGTACGCCGTGGCGGCCTGTGTGGGCCTGGCCTTTGTGTATTCCGGTACGGAAAAGATCATAACCCAGCGGCAGCAGGCGGATCTGGAGGCGGCCCTCAGGGAACTTTTCCCGGACATGGATGGGTATGAGGATATCAGCGGCGAACTGGTCAGTCCCGATCCCGCGGTTGCATTCGAGGGCCAGTACGGCATCCGCCGGGGAAATGCCCTTACCGGGGCCGCGATCCGGGCCTCCGGGGCGAGTTACGGGGGAAAAGTGGTGATCCTCGTGGGGATAGGGATAGATGGTAAGATCAGCGGCGTCAAGATCCTGGAGACCTCGGACACCCCCGGCCTGGGGGCAAATGCCGCTTCCCCTACCTATTATGTGGACCGGGCCCGGAAGATCACCTTTTACGGCCAGTTTACCGGAAAATCAGTGACGGATCCCTTCACGGTTAAGGGGGATGTGGCGGCCATCACCGCTTCCACCATCACCAGCCAGGCCATTGCCGGCGCGGTCCGTTCTTCAGCCGCCGCGGCTTCGGCCTGGCTCGCCGCCGCTTCCGGGGCGGGACAGGGGGCGCCATGAATCGTTTGTTTAAGATATTCACCAACGGTATTATCCGGGAAAATCCCCTCCTCATGTTGATGATAGGCCTCTGTTCTTCCCTGGCGGTGACCACCAGTGTGGCCAACGGTATTGGGATGGGCCTTTCCATGACCTTCGTACTGCTCATGTCGGAACTGGTGATCAGCCTTTTCCGCCGGCTCATCCCCGATTCGATCCGGATCCCGGTGTTTATCATTGTGATCGCCGCCTTTACCACGGTGATCGACTATGTCCTTAAAGCCTATTTTCCGGACCTTTCCAAGGCCATGGGGGTATTTATCCCCCTTATTGTGGTGAATTGTATCATCATGGGCCGGGTGGAATCCTTCGCCTCCAAACAGCCCCTGGGGTATGTGATCCCCGATGCCCTGGGCATGGGCCTGGGGTATACCTGGGTATTAACGGGCATAGCCCTCATCCGGGAACTCCTGGGAAACGGTACGGTTTTGAATTTTCAGGTCCTTCCCGAAAATTTTACCCCTATTTTGTTTTTTACCCTGCCGCCGGGAGGGTTCTTTGTTTTTGCCCTCTTTATAGCCCTTAACCTCTTTATCAAGTCCCGGCTCAAAACGGGGGAGGAAAACTGATATGACCCTGTTTAAGCTATTTATTTCAGCCTTTTTGATCGACAACGTGGTCCTGATGCGTTTCCTGGCCCTCTGTCCCTTTATCGGGATGAGTACCGACGAGGACAAATCCATAGGGATGGGCCTGGCGGTCACCTTTGTGACGGTCCTGGCGACCTGCGTTACCTGGCCCCTGTTCCATTTTGCCCTCCGGCCCCTGGGCCTGGAATTCCTTCAGATCCTGGTTTTTATCCTGGTCATCGCCGCCCTGGTGCAATTGGTGGAATTCTACCTCAAAAAAACCGCCCCGGCCCTTTACGGGGCCATGGGAATTTACCTTGCCCTGATCACCACCAACTGCGCCATCCTGGCGGTAACCTTTGATAACATCAGCAAGCAATTCACCTTTGTCGAGTCCGTGGTGTACGCCCTGGGGGTTGCCCTGGGATTTTTGCTTTCCCTCCTCCTGATGGCGGGAATCCGGGGCCGGTTACGGACCAGCCCCCTTCCCCCCTTTCTCAAGGGGACCCCCATCTTGTTTGTCACCGCGGCCCTGCTTTCCATGGCCTTCATGGGATTTTCGGGTTTGGTTAAATAGGGGGTTGTTTTGGGTATAATCGTAACCACCGCCATTTTTGCGGTCCTTTTGGCCTTTACCCTGGGGGCCGCCCTGGGTTTTTTCCGGGAATTTTTCAAGGTTGAGGAGGATCCCCTCAAGTCCCGGATCCGGGAGGCCCTGCCCGGGGCGAACTGCGGGGCCTGCGGATACCCCGGCTGTGACGGGTACGCCGCGGCGGTGGCCGCAGGGCAGGCGGAAACCAACCGTTGTTCCGTGGGGGGAAAAGCCGTAACCGAGAGGATCTCCGCCCTGTTGGGGGTAAATGCCTCCATAACGGCGGTGGCGGCGGTGCTTGCCTGCCGGGGATCGGCGGCTCATGCCCCCCAAAAAGGGGATTACCGGGGCCTGGCGACCTGCCGGGGGGCGAAGCTTTCCACCGGGGGGACCAAGCTCTGCGCCTGGGGCTGCCTGGGCTTTGGGGACTGTCTCAAGGTCTGCCAATTCGGCGCCCTCTCCATGGGGGAGGACGGCCTGCCCCGGGTGGATTACGGTAAGTGTACCGGCTGTAAGCTCTGTATCGCCGAATGTCCCCAGGGACTGCTCCGGGATGTTCCCGTGGACCGGAGGGGGGCCGCGGCCCTCTGTTCCAACCACAACCCCCTCAAGGGGATGGTGCTTAAGACCTGTAAGGTCGGGTGTATCAAATGTGAACTCTGCGTAAAAAACTGCCCCGAACAGTGTATTGTCATGGATAAGGGGATCCCCCTGGTGGATTATACCAAATGTACCTCCTGCGGAACCTGTGTTGCCAAATGCCCCACCAAGGTATTGCGGATCATCCAATCCGATATTTTCCCCGGCAAGCCGGTGCCCGCGGAATCTGAAACCGCACCGGCATGAATCCCGAAGACTTTTACCGGGTCCTGGCCGACATCAGGGGACTTTCCGTTTTCTCCCGGCTCCGGGTTCATCCCCTGATAAAAGCCCTGGGGAAGGTCCTTGCCCTTCTTTCCCCGGACCGGGTCCCGGGAAAGGAATCATCCCTGGAGATCCTCCGGGCCTGGTCCGCCTTTATCGGGACCTTTTTTTTGTATAACCGGGGGAATTCCTTTTATGCCACCGTGGCCTTTTTGACGCTGGCCGACGAAAACCCCTTTACCCTTGCCGCCGAGGGCGGCCGGGGGCAGGAGTCCCCCCTGCTCTTGGCCGCGGCCGGGACCGATCTCTCCCGGCTGGGAAGGATCGCCCGGTTCGATATCGCACAGCTCGGGTTTTATATTGCCCATCTCCTCCGGGACGGGGGCCTGGAGGATGCCGCCCGGGATGGCGAAACGGCCGCCCGGGCCTGGTGGATCACCGAGGGGGCTGAAAATTCCGGTAATTTTCCCGGGGCAAAGATATTCCCCCCGGATTCCGATTGGGCCCTCCCCGCCCTGGGGGACTATATCGCCTCCCATGGGGCGGGCCTTCTGGGACAATACCATTCCTTTTTTTGGGATGCCTCCGGTTCCCTCTCCCCCATCCGTCACCCGGATCCGGTGGCGCTTTCCCAACTTTCAGGTTATGAGGAACAGCGGGCCCTGGTGGTTTCCAATACCCGCCGCTTTATCCAAGGAAAACCCGCCAATAACCTGCTCCTCTATGGGGATCGGGGGACGGGAAAATCCGCCACGGTCAAGGCGGTATGTAACGAGTTTGCCCCCCAGGGCTTGCGGCTTCTGGAACTGCACAAGCCGGACCTCTTCCAACTTCCGGCAGTCCTTGAAGCCCTGGCTTCCCGGGCCTTAGGGTTTGTTATTTTTATCGACGACCTTTCCTTTGAAAGTACCGATGATTCCTTTACCGCCCTCAAGGCCCTGTTGGAAGGGGGGGCCGGAGCCAAACCCGCCAATGCCGTGATTTATGCCACCAGTAACCGCCGCCATCTGGTAAAGGAACGTTTTTCCGACCGGCCCGCCACGGCCGCCGACGGGGAGGTACGGGCCTTTGACACCATGCAGGAACAGTTCTCCCTGGCGGACCGCTTCGGCCTGACCGTGATATTTACCTCCCCCAGCCAGGAGGAATATCTGGATATCGCCTGTTTTATCGCCGAAAACCGGGGCCTCCTTAAGGCCGGGGACGAAGGGGCCCGGAAAACCTTCCGGGAAAACGCCCTCCGCTGGGAGCGCTGGTTCAATGGCCGTTCCCCCCGGACCGCGGTGCAATACGCGGACTGGGTTGAAGGCGGTGAGGGCTTCCCCTGGGAATGAGCCCCGGCTTTCCCATTACCGGCGGTAGACACCAGGGAATTTATCAAATAATATAATTATGCCACTGTTTTACCCAAGGGGCGGTTTCAAATTACGATAGAGCCCGGTAGGACCATAATTCTGGAGCAGCCTCAAATCATTTTTTAAGGAAGGACCTGTCATGAGCATTGAGAAGTTAAAGCCCTTTATCAACGGCCAATTTGTGGAAAGTACCAGCGATAAGTATATGGATGTGTACGACCCCTCCACGGGAGCGGTTATCGCCCAAACCCCCTGTTGTACCGCAGCGGAAGTGGAGGCTGCCATAGCGGCGGCCAAGGCCGCCTTTCCCGGCTGGAGCAATACCCCCTGCCCGAAACGGGTGGAGGTCTTGTACCGTTTCCGGGATCTCCTTTCGGAGCACATGGATGAATTGACCCACCTGCTCTGCCGGGAAAACGGAAAAAACTGGGACGAAGCCCGGGGGGATCTCTTAAAAGTAAAGGAACCGGTGGAGGTAGCCTGCGGCGCCCCCTCCCTTATGATGGGGGAGGTGTTGATGAACGTAACCGAGGGCTTTGACTCCGCCCTGTACCGGGAGCCCCTGGGGGTATTCGCGGGAATTGCCCCCTTCAATTTTCCCGCCATGATCCCCATGGGCTGGATGATGCCCATGTGCATCGCCACCGGAAACACCCTGGTCTTAAAGGCGGCCTCCATGACCCCCATGACCTCCCTGCGGCTGGCGGCCTTGTTAAAAGAGGCGGGCCTTCCCGACGGTGTGGTTAACCTGGTTACCTGTTCCCGGAACGAGGCGGAGCTGTTCCTGACACATCCCGATGTCAAGGGGGTTACCTTTGTGGGGTCCACCTCCATAGGGTCCCATGTATACGCCACCGCCGCGGCCAACGGGAAACGGGTCCAGTGCCTCTGCGAGGCCAAGAACCACGCCCTGGTACTGGAGGACGCCCCCATTACCCGGACCGCCGCGGGGATCATCAATTCCGCCTTTGGATGCGCGGGGGAACGCTGTATGGCCCTGCCGGTCATCGTGGTCCAGGAGTCCATCGCGGACAGGCTGGTGGCGGAACTGGTGAACCAGGCCAAGACCAAAAAAATCGGCCCCGCCTATGACAAAACCACGGACCTGGGGCCGGTGGTTACCGCGGATCACAAAAAGGGAGTTTTAAACTGGATAGAAAAGGGGATCCAGGAGGGGGCCAAGCTGATCCTGGACGGACGGAACACGGTGGTTCCGGGATACGAAAAGGGTTTCTATGTGGGCCATACGATTTTCGATTACGTTACCCCGGAAATGACCGTGGGACAACGGGAAATATTCGGGCCGGTGTTGTGTGTCAAACGGGTCAAAAATTTTGAAGAGGGGCTTACCCTGATGAACGCCAACGAATTCGCCAACGGTTCGGTTATTTTTACTCAAAACGGCTATTATGCCCGGGAATTCGCCAAACGGACCCACGGAGGCATGGTGGGGGTAAACGTGGGCATCCCCGTACCCGCGGGGATGTTCCCCTTTGCGGGGCATAAACATTCCTTCTTTGGCGATTTACACGGCCTGGGTAAGGACGGCCTCCGGTTCTATACCGAAAGCAAGGTGGTTACTTCCCGCTGGTTTACCGAAGAAGAGGCGGGGAAAACCAAGGTTTCCACCTGGGACGGGGCGATATAATCCCCGGGGCACTTTTCTAAAGCGCCAGGGCCGCTTCGGCTTCCATGCCGCCATAGTTGCTGCCCAGATACCCCCGGGGGAGCGGCGCCGGGCGTTCAAAGGTCGAGGTCATGGCATAAAAGGTTTTGGAATCGCAGCTTTGGTAAAGCCCCAGGAGCAGCTCCAGGACGTGGAAGGCCATTTCTTTGCTGGTCCGGGGTTTCCGCCCCTTACGGAGGGCCCAGGCCAGTTCCGCGGGCCCGATGCCCCGGCAATTATCCGTGTAGGCATGGGTGGGGGGCAGGGTAAAGGGTTCGGTCTGGCCCTTGAGCAGCACCTTTACCTCGCCGCCGAACTGGTTGGGATCCGGCATATACAAGATGCCCTCAGAACCGTAAAGGACCATCTGGGGTTTTTCATTTTGGATGCAGTTGGAATTAAAGTGGATAGTCCCCACGGCTCCGCCGGCAAGATGGAAACTGCCGACCACCAGGTTCTCCGCCTGTAAGGTAAAGGGCTCTCCAAAATCGGGCCGGGACATAAGGAAATGCTGGCGCTCCGGCTGCAGGGTTTTGACAAAACCGCAGACCTCCGTGGCCGGACCGAGGATACTCAAGAGGGCGGTCAGGTAATAAACCCCCACATCAAGGCCTATGCCCCCGCCGGGCAGGGCGGTAAAGGGGAACCGTTCCGCCAATAACCCTGAATCCCGGTTTAGTGCGGCATAGCAGGAACTGAGCTCCCCAATAATACCGCTGTCCAGGGCAAACCCCGCGGTCTGTACGGCGGAGCCCAGGAAGGTGTCCGGCGCACTGCCGTACAGTACCCCCTGGGCGTCGGCCAGTTGTACCAGTTCCCGGGCCGCCGCTATGGATAGGTCCAGGGGCTTTTCGGAATAGACGTGTTTACCCGCTTCCAGGGCCTGTTTTGTTACCTGGTGATGGGCACCGGGGGTGGTCAGATTTACCACCAGCTCTATGCTTTTATCCGAGAGAATTTCTTCCAGCCCCAGGGCCTTGATCCCGTATTTTTTTGCCTGGGCTTCCATTCGTTCCGGTATCATATCGTAACAGCCCGCCAGTTCCAGGATCTCAAAAACCGAAGACATATTTTGCAGATAAATATCGCTGATAACACCGCAGCCTATCACCGCGGTTTTTACCTTCTTGAATTTCTCCATAGCATCCCCTTTAAATTAATTTGTGTTCCCTGGCGGTCAGATACAGCGCGTTATTCCAATAATGGAGCGACAAAAAGGAATGTTTTGCCTCCGCGTTATCGATTTGATTGGCCCGGCGCTGCAGGCGTTTAAATGCTATGCTTATAACCGTGTTCATGTCAATTTCTCCGGAATCGGACTCCTTTAATATAAGGTAGTAGGCAAAAAAATAAAAGGCGTCGTTGGGATCCATCGAGAACAGCCGCTCGTCCTGAACAACCCGCCGGATAATCCTGAGGGCCTCTTGTTTGTTTTCCTCGCTGGCCGGCTTAAGGCGGCATAGGGCCAGGGCCCGGAAAACCGAACCCATACGGAAAAAGAATTCCGATTTTGGGATGATAAATGCTTCACATTGGGTATAGGCGCCCTCCCAATCGGGCTGTTCTATCAGAAGGAATTTTTGATCCTCCAGAATATCCAGGAGAAGCTCCGAATATTTCACGGCCCGCTCATAGTCTCCGGTCAAATAGGCCGCCTCCAGCTGGAAAAACAGTCCTTCGCCGATGAGCATTTTGGGCTTTTCCACGGCATAATTCCCCAGATAGATATTCGACCGGTAGATCCATGCGGAAAGGGTTTGCGCCGCCGCGGATTGCTTATAACCGGAAAGATTGTTTCGCATGGATTCAAATATATTTAACGCGTCCTGATACCGGCCGGTTTCAAACCGCAGTCTGCCCTGAAAAAACCGGATCCGTTCCGCCCATTCAAGCCGTTCGGCGCTTACCGCAGCCTCTTCCGCCTGGAGGGCAAAGGCTTCCGCCTGAAAAATATTGCCGATAAGAAATTGAATCTCCGCGGCGTAAAAGTATATCAACCCCAGTTCCCGGAAATTCAGGGTTTTTTTCGCGTTTTCTATGGCAAACAGGGCATAATCCACCGCGTCATTCATACGGTGATTTGAAAGGCTTGCCAGGGTAAACAGCCGGTATGCCTGGGCAAGGCCCAGCCAATCCCGCTGTCCCTGGATAAGCATGATGGCTTCTTTTATCAACGTGATGGCGGCGGGGATTTCCCGCACCGAGAGCAGGTAATTTGCCCGGTTCATCAGAATTTGGGTCTTATACCCCGGAACCGATACCCCTTCCGGGTCAGACTCGGAAAATACTTCCCGTATTTCCTTTTCTCCCCCGTGGATAAGGGTCTTGGAGGTTTTATAGATAAAGCCCAAGAGCGGCGCCCGGTCCTGTCCTAGGATCCGCTCAAAGGAACCGTCCCCCAGGGCTTTTTCGATTTCCCCAAAGGTTCCGTGGATAATATC
Organism: Treponema sp. TIM-1; assembly: GCF_046533115.1. NCBI lineage: Bacteria > Pseudomonadati > Spirochaetota > Spirochaetia > Treponematales > Treponemataceae > Treponema > Treponema sp. TIM-1. The sequence continues at coordinate 8,290 of NZ_JAJQRC010000007.1, read as the reverse complement.
CATCTGCAGGGCCTTGAGCATAAATTCATCGGTCTTCTCCCAGCCCAGGTCAGAAAGGATCTTGAGCATAGTAAAACAGGGCCGGATTTTTTCCGCCTCTGCCCAGGACAGGAGGCAATTTCTCACCAGTCGCCGGATTGGTTTCTTCCGTTCCCCCAGTACCTCTTCCGCCTTTTTAATCAGATCGCCCATACGCAGCCGGGGCTCATCACTAAAATCGATAATTCCAAAATGAGAAAAAAGGGAAAAGGCCCGGCGGACGGAAGCGGCTTTTTTCCCCGTCTCTTCAAATAAATTTATCAAAAGGGAAGCGGGAAAATACCGTAAGAAAATTCCCATGGTATAGGCAATTTCCCAGAGCTCCGGGGGCATTTCCGGAAGCTTCGGAGCCGGTATCCCCTCCTGGTCCAGGGGTAAAATCCGGGGGAAAACCGGTTCCCACTGTTTTATATCGTGATAATCCTCCCTTTTTCCGGTAGACCAGGTTCCGTATATATGCAGGAGTTTTTTATGGGGCAGGGTCCGGTACAGATCGATAAACATATTCCCCGCCACGGCGTCCGCTTTCTGAAGGTCCTCTAAAATAAAAACCGGGGTATTCGTACCGGCTATAGCCGCCCTGATATAAACATCGGTCAGTAAACTAAGAAACCGGCGGCCTTTTTGCCTGATATAATACGGATATTCATGCTGAAACCGCTCCCGGAACAGGATGGCCCCCAGTTTATCCAGCTCCTCAAGCTCATGGCCATCCGCGTATAGACCCAGCCAGGACCGGAGCGCGGGATTTACGGCGTCGCTGAAGCAGCACAGTCCGGTTCCGCCGGACCCAAAGCGGATGACCAGGGGATTTTTGAATTGGGAACGGCAAAACCGGTAAAGTCCGTCCCGTTTTCCCAGAAACTCAGGACCCACCAATAACACCTTCCGGACGGTCCCTTCTTTAAGGCCCATTTTTATCTTTTCCCGCAGCGGATAGGTCTTGGCGCCGCTGGCAGCTGAAAAAGTCCGTATATGGCTTAACTGGGCATACCCTTCCCCGGGGGAATATTCTTCGTTCAGCGGGGCATCAAAGAGTATATAGGGGCTGAGGGCTTTTTGAACCGGGGGGGAACACCAGATGCCCGTTCCCAGGGAATCGGTGGGAAGCGCCCGCATAAGGCGGGCGCCCGCATCATCGGTTAGATTCTCTCCCATTATGACCGTATAACCGTACAGTTCCGGGGAAGCCGTTTCCAGCAGGGCGAACATAGCTTCCAGCATAATCAGTATATCCAGCCAAAATCCGGGGTTGTTCTCCTCAAAAGACGCGGAGATCCAGGGGCCTTTCCAGGTAATCTGGCCCCCGGCATTTTTTATGGCCTGGGCCGCCGAGTTTTCCAGATCTGAAATGACCTCCGGCCTGATGCGGCGAAGCTGGGATTGAAACCGTATATAAAAACACATTTGTATCATGGGGATTATCCTCTCAAAAGTATATACCATTATAAAATAATTTCAATTTGAAAGCACCTAAACCGGTCGTAAAATGGGGAATGGTCCACAATAAAATTCATGGTCTTGTCAAAATATAAACTAAAGGGTATTTCTTATAAAGGCGCCGGTGTCGCCTGAGCGCACTAAAAAATTAACGCGGAGGCATCATGGATACCATTACCCTCAAGGGCCGATCCCTAGTAACCTGGCTGGATTACCGGGAAGAAGAGATCCGCTTCCTGCTGGATCTGGCCGGTCAGGTCAAGGCGGAGAAACAGAAAGGGGAGATCCACCGGCGTTTTGCCGGAAAAACCATAGCCCTCCTCTTTGAAAAACGTTCCACCCGGACCCGTTGTGCCTTTGAAACCGCCTTTGGGGAAGAAGGAGGCCACCCGGTATTCCTTTCAACCCAGGATATTCAGTTGGGGGCTAAAGAATCCATCGAAGATACCGCCCGGGTCCTGGGCCGTATGTTCAACGCCATCCAGTTCCGGGGGTTCAAGCAGTCCACGGTGGAGGCCCTGGCCCGGTATTCGGGGGTGCCGGTGTATAACGGCCTTACCGACAGTTTTCACCCCACCCAGGCCCTGGCGGATATTATGACCCTGGAGGAGAATTTTGGAAGGGCCCCGGGGAAAAAGCTCTGTTTTGTGGGGGACGGCCGGAACAACGTTGCCCGTTCCCTCATGGTGATATGCGCCAAACTGGGGGTCCATTTTACGGTGATCACCCCCGCCGCCCTGAACCCCGCCGCTGATTTGGTGGAAACCTGCCGGGCCCTGGCCAAAGGGACGGAGATCCGCATCACGCCGGATCTTGGGGAAGTTGCCGGGGCCGACGCCGTATATACCGACGTGTGGGTCTCCATGGGGGAGGAGGCAAAACGGGAGGAACGGCTCCGCCTCCTTACCCCCTACCAGGTGAACCAGGCCCTGATGGACCGCACCGGCCGGAAGGACAGCATCTTTCTCCACTGCCTGCCCGCGGTTAAGGGGGAGGAGGTGACCGCTGAGGTGATTGACGGCCCCCAAAGCCGGGCCTGGGACGAGGCGGAGAACCGGAAACATACGATCAAGGCCATCATGGCCGCGACCTTGTAAGCTCCGGCACGATTTTGCGCCGAAACGCGGCAAAACAACCGGACGGTTTCACCGTTGAAACCGCCCGGGGAGGCTAATAATTGGCCGCTTTTATCTGGAAATACCCCTGGGGATGTTTACAGGCAGGGCAGAGGTCGGGGGCTTTTTTGCCGATGATGATGTGGCCGCAGTTGGAGCATTGCCATACCGTATCTCCCTCCCGGGAGAAGACGAGGCCCCCTGCAATATTGGCAATCAGCTTGCGGTACCGTGCTTCGTGTTCCTTTTCTATGGCCGCCACCAGTTGAAACAAGGCGGCGATATCGGAAAACCCCTCCTCCTTGGCGGTTTTGGCGAATCCCGCATACATATCGGTCCATTCATAGTTTTCACCATCCGCGGCGTCCTTGAGGTTGGTCACGGTATCGGGTATATCGTTCCCGTGGAGCAGTTTGAACCAGAGCTTGGCGTGTTCCTTTTCGTTCTCCGCGGTTTCCCGGAATATGGCCCCTATCTGATGGTACCCTTCTTTTTCCGCCTTTGACGCGTAATAGGTATATTTGTTCCGGGCCTGGGATTCCCCGGCAAAGGCCGCCTGCAGATTGGCCTCTGTTTTTGAACCTTTAAGTTCCTTCATACGTTACCTCTCTCGTAAATTGCTTGAATCCGGGGGCTGCTTCAGCATCCGACGGTCCGGCAGAACCGATGGTTAAAACCATCCCCTTAGATCTTCTAATATATTACTATTTTCCTGGATTTTCCACTCAATTTTTGGGTAAAACCGGTTCCCTATTTGTAAAAAGGTGGGCGACAGAAAAAACTTTTCTGCCGCCCTGGAGGAGGAAGCGGAACTTACGTTCCAAAGGCTGTGCCGGTAGGGCGCTCGTCGCTTTTTTAACTATATTTATAACTTATTAATCTTATAATCATACTAGGAATATATCAAATAAAAAAATTTATGTCAAGAGAAAATTTAAAAAAAAATAAAAAAATTTAAAAAAACCGCTCAATCGAGGACTTGATAAACCCTAAAGGCCATATATAAGGAATTTAAGCAATTCACCCCAAAGGTGAAGTAGACCGCTACGCGATCAATTAAATAAAAAAAAGGGAAAAAATACGTAATTTCCCCCTTTTTTCCTCTTTCTCGTAATAAAAAAGGTGGGCGGCAGAAAAAACTTTTCTGCCGCCCTGGAGGAGGAAGCGGAACTGAGTTCCAAAGGCTGCGCCGGTAGGACGCTCATCTCTTTTTTAACTATATTTATAACTTATTAATCTTATAATCATACTAGGAATATACCGAATAAATAAAATTGTGTCAAGAGAAAATTTAAAAAAAAATAAAAAAAAGTGAAAAAAACGTTCAATTAAGGCCCTGGTAAACCCTAAAGGCCATATATAAGGAATTTAAGCAATTCACCACAAAGGCGCAGAGTAGACCGCGTAACGGCTTACTCCAGCTCATCCAGGTTATAGGGGGTCTCCTGGTATACATAGTTGAGCCAGTTGGAGAAAAAGAGGTGGGCGTGGGCCCGCCACCGGACCACCGGAGCCTTTCCGGGATCGTCCCCGGGGTAGTAGTTTTTGGGGATATCGATGGTCAGGCCCTTGCCTATGTCCCGGCGGTATTCCCGGTCCAGGGTCAGGGGATCGTATTCCAGATGACCGGTAACATAGACCTCCCGGCCGTTCCGGGCGGTTACGATAAACACCCCGGCCTCATCGCTTTCGGCCTGGATGGTCAGGGCCGGTTCCGCGGCGATGGCATCCCGGGCACATTCGGTATGCCGGGACTGGGGCGCGGGAAATTCATCGTCAAAACCCCGGAACAGGGTGGTGTGCTGTTCTTTGACCCGGTGGGGAAAGATGCCGAAGAGCTTCCGGGGAAGGATTTTTTTGGGTATCCCGTAACGCCGGTACAAACCCGCCTGGGCCCCCCAGCAGATGTGCAGGGTAGACCAGACATTGGCCACGGAATAATCCAGGACCTCCACCAATTCATCCCAATAATCAACTTCTTCAAAATCCAGGGTTTCCACCGGTGCCCCGGTGATGATGAGGCCGTCAAACCGGATCCGCTCCCGGACTATCTTTTTGGAATTCACGTAAAACCGTTCCAAATGTCCCGGGGGGGCGTTCCGGGATTCATGACTTCCCATCCTGAGAAAACTGATATCCACCTGCAGGGGGGTGTTTCCCAGGAGCCTGAGGAGCTGAATTTCCGTATCCACCGTGGTAGGCATAAGGTTAATAATGGCAACCTTAAGGGGGCGTATATCCTGATGTTCCGCCCTGGCTTCGGTCATAACAAATACATTTTCTTCCCGCAGGGCATTATACGCCGGCAGGGTTATGGGTATTTTGATAGGCATACTATGGGATAGCTTATAAAAAAACGGGAAAAAAGTACAGATACCCTGGCCGGTTTCAAACTTATTTTTTGAAACCGGCTTTGGAAGAGGGATCTAACCCCGGATCACGGGGCCGTAAGCGCCGCCATGGTGATATAGTTGTAGGGCTGGTTGAAGTGGGGCAGGAAGAAGATGTCCAGCAACTTAAGCTTATCGATGGTTACCTTTTCCTCTATGGCCAGGGAGAACAGATGGATCCCCATGGAAATATCCTGATAGGATGCTATCTGGGTGCCCAATACCCGCCGGGTCTTTTTGTCGTAGACAATGCGGATTTTAACCTTGTGATTATCGTCCTTAACAAACGCCGGTTTTTGGGTATCCTCAAATTGGGTGTAGAGGGGGGTATACCCCGCCTTTTCCGCGGCCTTGAGGTTGAGCCCGGTAGACACCATCTTGTACCCGTAGATACAGATCCCGTTGGAACCTTGCACCCCGATGGATTCCAGGGGGGTGCCTCCGGCGTTGTGACCCGCCACCACCCCGCTGCGGACCGCATTGGTCGCCAGGGCGATGTAGGCGGTATTTTCAATGGCGTTGCTGTACACCGTGGCGCAGTCCCCGATGGCATACACCCCCGGTTTGCTGGTTTCCTGCTTGAGGTTAACCTTATAAGCGCCGTTGGCAAAGGTCTCCAGTTCACCCGCGGCCAGGGCGGTGTTTGGCCGGAAGCCGATGGCCAGAATCACCATATCCACGGGGTAGTCCCCCTGGTTGGTGACGATCCCCTGTACCTTGGACTCCCCTTTTATCTCCTGCACCAACTCGCCGAAGTGCAGGGCGATGTTGTTGTCCTTAAGGATCTTGTCCATGTCCTGGGTGAACCAGTCGTCATAATAGGTGGAGAGGCTGGTATTGGCCGCCTCAAAGAGCAGGACGTTTTTGCCCCGGCGGCGCACCGCTTCGGCTAACTCTACCCCGATATAACCCGCCCCCACCACGGCGACGGTTTTAATATCCCCCTGGTCCAGGAGGCTGTTGATCTTCTGGCCGTCCTGGAAAAGTTTGGCGGAGGCCACCTGGGGCAGGTCCAGGCCCTTGATTTTGGGGATAATGGGAAGGGAACCAGTGGCCAGGATAAGTTTATCGTAGGATTCGGTGACTTCTTTGCCTGCCTTATCCTTGGCAATAAGCTTTTTGGCGCCGAAATCTATCTTTTCCACCAGGGTTTCCATGTGAACCGTCGCCTTTTTGGAAGTAAGAATGTCCTTGGAAGAATAAAAAAGTCCGTCGGGACCGTCGATCTGCCGTCCCACCCACAGGGCGGTACCGCAGCCCAGATAACTGATATTACTGTTACCGTCAAAAATGACCAGCTGATTTCCCGGATAATTATCGAGGATGGTATTCGCCGCCGCCGTTCCCGCGTGATTTGCCCCAATTAACACGATTTTTGCCATATAATACTCCTTTGGGCTGTTTCAAAATATCGAATTTTGAAAAACAAGCTTTACCTGTCAAGCAGCCTTAGATTTAAGGGGGAAAACGCTTGGGCTTAATTTGGGCTTCATCGATTTTCCCCAAACCGGTTTAAAAACCGGCCCTAATACTTCTTTATTTTAAACGCTCCCCGGCGATAATGCAAGGGTTACCATGAATAGTACCGGGGGTACCGGATCATCCTAAAGGCATTGCCGCCACCGTGCCTTTCAATCAGATGTTCCTATCAAACCCGGAATCGATAAAGAAAGCTGGACTTTTGGACTATAATATGGTATATATTATTATCACGGTCAACAAAATAGGAAGGAAGCCATGACCCATAAGCGCGATTTTTTACCCCCCCCAGCAAGAGTCGTACCAAATGGGAGCAAATTGGACGTTTTTTACAAAAAACATGAGGATGCTTTCAAATTTCGGCCGCATATATGACGGATCCGTCCAAATTTCACGGCCCTGTTTTAAGTATACCCTTTCCCGCGGTACTGTCAGTATCGGCGGTTTTCCAAATTATTTTCCATTTTGTAGGTAAGGAACAAATATGAAACTAAGGCATCGTTTAAGTATTATCGTTATTTTGATTTTGGTAGTTGCCGGAGCATCCCTGTCCGTCATTTTGGTCAGCCTCGCGGCTTCAACGCAGATGGCCACCGCCCTGGAAAGCCAGGAACGGCTTGCCGCAGAACAGGCGCGGGTCATTCAGATGCGGTATGAGGGTTATCTGCGGGTGGTGAATACCCTGGCGGATATGATGGCCGATTTTGATAAAACCGATCCGGGCCGGCAGCGCAACCGTTTTGATCAGATCCTGCACTCGGTCCTGGAATCCGAGGAACGGATCATAGCCGTATATACTGTTTTTAAGCCCAATACCATAGATGCGGGCCTGGACGTCTCCTTTGCCGGACAGCCCGGCAATACCGAAACCGGCCAGTACGCCGACTGGTATACCCGGCGTTCCGGGCAGATTGAACACCTGACCTACGACGACGTACAGACCGTAATGGAGTATTCAAATGGGCCGGATGCGCGCAAAGAAATGATCTACGATCCCGTATTCCAGACCGTGGCCGGCAGGGATACCTATACCGTCAAAATCAGCGCGCCGATCATTCACCGCAAGACCGGCGAAGTGGTCGGCCGGGTCGGGGTGAACGTGGATACCGCCTATACCCAGCCCGTGGTGGATGAAACCATAAAGGCCCACCCGGATATCACCGCCATGACCGTCTATTCCGATAACGGTACCATTGTTGCCAGCTATGCCCCGGGACAGGTCGGGAAGCTTCTTAAAGATGTGCAAAGTTCCCTGTTCAGCGCGCACACCGATGCGGCCCAGGAGGCGGTGGTAAAGGGAACAAAATACCGGCTCGCGGAATACGAAGAAGACCTGGGGACAGAACTGGAAATGATCGTCTACCCCTTCACCATCGGTGAAACCGGGATAAGCTGGGCCGTGATGCTGGGTACGGAAAAGACCGTGATCCTGGAAGAGATCAACACCATGATCACCTATTCCGTTATCGTCGCGGTAGCGGCGGTGGTGATCATGATGGTGATCATCTTCTTTGTTGCTGGTAACATTGCCAAGCCCATTGTCAATGTGGCCTTGACCCTCAAAGACATATCCGAGGGGGAAGGGGACCTGACCAAAACCGTCAACGTCCATTCAAAAGACGAGATCGGAGACCTGGCGCGGTACTTTAACGCGACCTTGGAGAAGATTAAAACCCTCGTCATTACCATCAAAAACCGGGCCGCCGACCTCGCGGACATTGGGAATGAACTGGCCGGCAATATGACCGAAACCGCCGCGGCGATCAACGAGATTACCGCCAACATCCAAAGCATCAAGGGCCGGATAATCAATCAGTCCTCCTCGGT